>JBEKOS010000143.1:0-11450 GCA_049521535.1 Terriglobales bacterium
CGGGCGGTCATCAGGTCGGCCGGTATAGGCGGGATTGGGCTTGTCAATGCCGAGATCGGCTCGTACGGCGGTGGGTTCCTGATTGAAGAATTTGGCGTAGTCATAGGTCGGTGCAGCAAGTCTGCTGTCGCCGTAGTACAAGCGCAACGCGGTTTGGCCCTTGGGATCGAAGTACACCCGCCGCTCCAGCATGAACGGCTGCACTTTCGTTATGTGCAGTGGCTGGTCATCGCCATTTTGAAGCGTCACTTTGTAGTTGGAAGCGCGCGCCGAAACAGCGATCGACAAGCTCTCAGAGTCGACTGAGCGTCCACCTCGAGTCAGATGAACGTGACTGATATTGCCATGGGCTAACACCATTTCCTTCTTGCTTTCCTGGTTCACGGTGCTTACTTCGACCGTGCGCCGGAAATTAACATAGGCGGGGTCAATGGAAAAGCTGATCCTCTCCAACGGGACATTTTCGTCCGGTTCCCAGGTAATCACCGTGGTCTTGCCCGCCTCTGCGATTTGCGGCTGCTCACTGAGCTCTGTCCATGCGGCGTTCTGTTCCTGTGTGGTTGCGATGTGCGCGCCGAGAATTTGGCGGGGCGAAAGCCCGGAAACCGTAGCCCGCAGATAGCGGAATCGCGACAGCGGCGGCTTCAGCGTAGCGTTGCAGCCCAGCTTCTCACGCGAGAAATCGTAGAGTGTGTATATGCCCAGGGTGGTCCAGGGACCACCGTGTGTGTCCGCGCCTTCCAGCGCGACCGGGGCGATAAAGTCCTTCGCGTCCGGAGTCAAATCGAGCATTACGCGGTCGTACTCCGGCACGCCGTCGGTATCGAGCAAAAAGCGCGTCTTGCCCGCGAAAGTTCCGAGATCAAGCAGTTCTACGGTGCGATCCACCACCGAGCTCGATGCGCTTTCAACCACGAGCACGTAAGGGACTTCTCGGTCGGTTGCATACAGGCGCAGGTCTCCAAGGTCGGCCCGCGCATGCTTCCATACCTGTCCGTCAAGCAAAAGGTAGTTTTGCTGGTCGGGTGCCTTGATGGTGACTTCACGTATGTTGGAGAAGAACGCAATGGACGCTTCAGGCGTAGGAGCCTCAGCCAAGCTAATGACGATCGCCACGAGAATGAAAGAGGGCTTCATGCATCAACCACGGATTAAGAAGGCATACGGATCGGGGCGGATTTGAAGAAGTTCACGATCCCTGCCGCAACAGATTTCGGCCCTCATTTGCACAAGTCCGTCTGAATCCGCGGTTAGGTTCTGGTTGAGCCGCCCCCGTTTACAGGCTGCCTCGTTCGCGAGCCGGAGAGCTTTAGCCAATCCCGCTGATAGACGAACGAAATTGCAAGCAGCAATACTCCCAGCGCCATAAAGCTGACGATCCGATAAGCGCGATCAAGCTGTGCGGCATCGTACAGAAACACCTTCCCGATGGTGATGGCCATTAATACCAGCGCCTGCCAGCGCAGGAAGGCCGAGCGCTTCCAGAAGCCCACCAGCATCAGTCCTGTCCCGTAGAGCATCCAGGCCGCCGAATAGACGAAATCACGAATGATGTTGACATGCCTGTAGCCGTAAAGCCCGGAGCGCGGCTTCCATACCAACCAACCTGTCTGATATTGCCGGTCGAAATAGTCTCTGACTTCGAGGCTGATGGCCAATACTCCCAGCACGTTAATCAGGATTGCCGCGATCGCAGTGGCTTGCTTTTCTGTCTCCGACGGATTGCCCGACATTACGCGGATGGCCCAGCCCAGAGCCGCTATTGCAACCAGATATGTGGCAAAACGGGCATTTAGCGCCAACTGCGCGGTATGAAAATTGTCAAGAACCAGCAGGCGGGCGATTCCAAGCATAAGGGCCCCGCCGGCGAGCACCTTTAGCAATCGTTTGCCAGGCGGGCGGTAAGCGACCCACATTAGCACTGCCGACTCGGCCAGCCATCCGACGGAGATCCAATGGGCGTCGAGCTTCAGCGGGATGGCCACGGTCAGAAATCCGACCGCCAGAGCTATGTGCACCAGGGTGAGCGTGCGGGTCTCCATATCGCCGCCCATTTTTTTGATTTCCCAGCTCAGGAGCAGGTAAATCGCCGCCAGGCCCACTGCGAACCAGGCAGTGGCTGCCGGACTCTCCGACTCCAGCATCGTGTAGACCGCGAGAAAGTATGCCGCTGCGTTCCCCAGCGGCAGGAGGAGAATCGTAGGCGACTTCCCGGCAACGTCCCTTGTCGTCTCGCGCATGGCAAAGAGTGGGGCCAGCGCGAAAATCATGAACAGCACGGTGGCGAAAGAAATGGTCAGACCGAGAAACTGGCGTTCATAATACGAACCATACCAGCCGACATAAAGAATCACGGTGCCCGCAAAACTCCCCGCCAGAAGGCGCATCCAGGGGCGGAACGCCACCAGCGCGAGGGTGGCAACGTCGAGCAGCGCTACGTAAGTGAACAGCACCGCCTCGTGGTTTTCACCTGTGGAAAGCAGCAAGGGCGTGGCAAATCCACCAGCGATGGCGACAGCGGCCAGAATCTGTGCGTCCTCCATGAGCGCCAGTGCAGCGGCAAAGGCGGTGACGAACGCCATGGCGGCAAAGGCCGCTTCGCCCGGGATCAGGTGATACATCTGAAAGGCCGCCCACAATGACAAATACAGCGTGCCGATGCCGACCGCCTTCAATGAGTAAGCGAACGCTTTATAGCCGCGGGCGCGAAAGCGCTCGCTCCAAATCACCACGGCGGCGCCGGCAATCAGGCCAATGGAAACCCGGCCGGCAGGTCCGATCCAATTGTTGTCAAAGGCGAACTTCAGAAAGAGCGATACGCCGGTCAGGACGGCGACAATGCCAATGCGATTAAGCCAGTGGGAGCCGATTCTCGATTCGAGGTTGGCGTCGGCAAACGGCGGCGGCTGCGGATGCACCGGTTGCACAGCGACCGGTTCCGTAGGAGCATAGGGAGCTGGGGTAGCCGGTGCCGCCGGAGGTACAGCGTCAATGGCTTCCGATACGCCCGCAGCCTGTTCCAATCGGTATACGCGCTGGGTCAGGCGGGCAACAATCAGCCTTAATTCGTGCAGTTCGTCAGGCATACGATGGCCGCAATTTATTGCTTACCAGGTGCGGCAAGCATTCGCGCTGACCATGGGCTGGCCGGCCTTGCAGCTAAATGCCTGCTGGAACTCCGACATGTTTTGCACCACGCCGTTCGTGCGGTACTGCCCCGGCGAATGCGGGTCGGTGATGGCCCTCATGCGCGCGTCCTGATCAGTCACATTCTGGCACCAGATCTGCGCGAATCCCAGGAAGAATCGCTGCTCGGGAGTAAAGCCATCGATCTTTTCGGTCTGTTTCTTGCCGGCATCGGATTTCATTTTTTCCTCCATTGCCATGTAAGAAAGGCGCACCCCACCGTTGTCGGCCGTGTTCTCGCCCAAGGTCAGCTTGCCGTTCAGATGGACATCCGCTACGGCGATAAAGCCGGAGTACTCGTCGGCCAGGCACTGGCCGCGCTTCTGGAACTCGGCAAAATCTTCCGGCGTCCACCAATCGCGCAGGTTGCCGGCGGGGTCGTACTTGGCCCCCTGATCGTCGAATCCGTGGGTGAGTTCGTGGCCAATCACCGAGCCAATGCCGCCAAAATTGACTGCGTCATCGATCTTGCTATCGTAGAAAGGCGGCTGCAGGATCCCGGCAGGGAAGTTAATGTCATTGTTGGGCGGGCTGTAATAGGCATTCACGGTGGGTGGCGTCATGCCCCACTCCTTGCGGTCGAGCGGCTTGCCGATCTTGTTAATTTGCCGATGCGTCTCAAATGAGGCCGCACGACGCACGTTGCCCAGGGCATCCCCCCGCACCACGTCCACCTTCGAGTAGTCGCGCCACGTGTCGGGATAGCCGATCTTGTTGGTGATCTTCGCTAGTTTGGCGTCGGCCGCCTGCTTGGTGGCGTCGGTCATCCACGTGATGGACGTGATGTCCTCGCCCATGGCCTTTTCAATCTCGCCCACCATTTCCAGCGTGCGCTGCTTGCTGCCGGCGCCGAAATTTCGCTCTACGTAGAGCTGGCCGAGGGCTTCGCCGAGCATCGCGTCAGTGGAACTGACGCACCGCTTCCAGCGCGGCTCGATTTCTTTCTGTCCGGCGAGGTAGTGGCGCCAGAAGCTGAAATTCTCTTCCACGAACGGCTGCGAGAGCATCGGCGCTGATGCCCGTAGCACATGCCAGCGCAGATAAATCTTCCAATCGTCCAGCGTGGCCGAATCCAGCGTGCTGTTGACGGCCTTGAAGAATTCCGGATTGCCCACGTTGAGCGAGGTGAACCTGGGAGCGTCCACGCCGTTGAAATACCGGCCGAATTCAAAGTTTGGGCCCAGCGCTTCAAGCTCTTCAATCTTCATCGTATGGTCGCGCTTGTGCGGATCGCGGCGCTCGGTGCGGTCCATCGCGGCTTTGGCCAGTGCAGTTTCGATGTTCAGTACGGTCCTGGCTTCGGCGGCGGCGGTTTCCGGCTTGTCGCCCAGCAACTCGAACATTTTCTGCACGTGGGCAAGGTATTTCTCGCGGGTTTCCACGGACTTGGCGTCTTCCTTGATGTAGTAGTCGCGGTCGGGAAGACTCAGGCCGCCCTGGTCCACGTCTGCGATCATCATGCTGGCGTCATGCAGGTCGGGCATCGAACCAAAATTGAACATGGCGCGCACGCCACGGCCGTCGAGATAGGCCAGCGTATCGATCAGGTTGTCGCGGTCCTTGATGGCGGCCACGCGATCCAGTTCAGGCTGAACCGGCTTGGCGCCGAGGGCATTGATCGCGGCTTCGTCCATGCAGGAAGCGTAGTAGTCACCGATTTTCTGTTCGATCGGGGTGCGCTTCGGGTTGGACTTGGCGGCGACTTCCAGAATCTGGTGCAGAGCCTCGCGATTGTGTTCCGCCAGTTCGTTGAAGCGTCCCCAACGCGATTGATCAGCAGGAATGGGATTCTTTGCCATCCAGGTTCCGCAAGCGAACTGGTAAAAGTTCACACAAGGATCGACCTTGCGGTCGAGCGCGCTGAGGTCAAAACCAGAAATAGCAGCAGGCGTTTGTTGTGCCCAGGCGAGGCCTGCGAAAAGGAATGCTGCGGCAAGTAGTTTCACGATACGCACAATACCCCCGTTTGATGGTCCTGAGCGCAATCGACCTTCGGCGCTCATGAATGTTCACCGGAATTAGCATAATGCAAAGGAACCGCCCATGCTCTCCATCCCGTGCCTTCGATGTTTTTCGTAGTTGCGCTATTCGGAAGTGAAGTAATCCACGGCGACCGGGTTCTCGAACATGGAGTAATCGCGCGTAACCACGGTGATGCCGCTTTCACTGACAAAGTATCGCTGGCTGTCCGCGGCCGGGTCGTAGCCGATTACGGTGCCATCGGGGACATGAACGTCGCGGTCGATGATGGCGCGCCTGATGCGGCAATGGCGCCCTATGTTTACGTGCGAAAACAATATGCTGGAATCCACTTCGGAGTAGGAGTTCACCCGCACATCCGGTGAGAGCACGCTATTACGCACCGTGCCGCCGGAAAGGATGCAGCCCATCGACACCACCGAATCCAGCGATACCCCCATCCGCCCCGGATCGGCAAACACGAATTTGGCCGGCGGATATTGCCGCTGATGAGTGCGAATCGGCCAGGCGCGATCGTACAGGTTAAATACCGGCGAGACTGCGACCAGGTCAAGATTGGCTTCATAGTATGCGTCGAGCGTGCCTACGTCGCGCCAGTATTGCGCCTTGGTCTTGTTTTCGTCGATGAAGTTGAAACCATAGACCTTATTTTCGTCCACCATCCTGGGAAGTATGTCTTTCCCGAAGTCGTGGGACGATTGGGGGTCCTCGGCATCCTTCAGTAATGCCGAAATGAGCTTGTCGGTGCTGAACAGATACACGCCCATCGACCCCGATACCTTCTCCGGATCGAATGGAGAACGCAGGTCGGTTTGCGCTGGTTTCTCGAGGAAGCCGACAATGCGTCCATCGCGCTGAACATCCACCACGCCGAACTGGCCGGTTTCGCTCGGGTCGATGAGAATGGTAGCCAGGGTCACATCAGCGCCGGAGTCGATGTGCTGATTCACCATGAGGCCATAGTTCATCTTGTAAATATGGTCCCCGGAAAGAATCAGCACGTAGCGGGGCTGTTCCGAACCGATGGAATAAATGTTCTGGTACACGGCATCCGCCGTTCCCAGGTACCAGTTGGCGCTGACCCGCTGCATAGGCGGCAGGATCTCAATAAATTCGCCCACGTCGCGCCCGACGATGTTCCAGCCATCGCGAATGTGCCGGTTTAGCGACAGCGACTTGTACTGCGTGAGAATATAAACCCGGCGAAGTTCCGAGTTGATGCAGTTCGAGAGCGTGATGTCAATGATGCGGTAGATACCGCCGAAAGTCACGGCCGGCTTGGCACGGTCGCGCGTGAGCGGGTAGAGGCGTTCACCTGCCCCTCCGGCAAGAAGCACTCCCAAAACATCTTTCATGAGTTATGCGGAATCGTCGACCGTAATACGGAGCGACTTCAGAAACTTAACGTCCTGTGCGTTGACTTTGAAATCCGGATCGGCCTTGCTGCGCGAGCCGATGAGTGTTGGCTTTGCCGCAGTCGCCGGCTGCTCATCGCGTTTGTTGAAGCCAATCGTGGCCTCCAAAACCAGGAAAACGTCGTATCCCCCGGCCTTGATCTTGGAGATGACTTCCCCAATCTGGTCGGAGTCGGCGAGCGACTCATTGATGGCTTCGCCCAGTTCCTTCATCAACTGCTTCAGGCGTGGATTCACGATGGCCCCTCAAAGCACTACGGCAACAGATGTATTGTAAACCCGCTTCGTCAACGTTTCATCAATTTTGATGCGACGCGGGAAACCGCGGGTTCGTATCCTTACTCCGATGCGCGTAAAATTAGCGTATGTCCAGCATTGCGAGCCTCGCCGGAGCAGCCGGCCGGGTCTTGATCCAGGGAGCGAACCAGAATCGCTTCTTGCGTGCCGGAATTGCCGCAGTCCGGACCACCGCGCTGGCCATGGGAAGAGTGCTGCACCTGCTTTTTCTCCAGATTGTCGGTCTCTTCTTCTGTATTTTTGCCCTTGGCTTTGCCGCCCGCATACCGCGTGCCTATCAGGAGCAGTTGGCCAGCCACCACGGGCGCGAGCGAACCTTGCTGCTGGCGGCGCTTTCCATCATGTTTGGGTGGTTCGCGTTCAGTTCCTTCTGGCGGGCGAGGGCTAAGTAAGGATTAAATCACAGGCTCATTGATACTACGGTTTGAGAATGAGGACCCAAGAGTGATTACCGATCAGAAAGTGAAAACACAGAAAACAACTTCGCACATCGAAGTGCACCCGCTGTATACGCCAAATGACCTTGCGGGCGACGGCCTGCAGGGCAGTCCCTGGGATTACGATCAGGAAGCCGGCTATCCGGGTAAATTTCCTTACACTCGCGGAGTGCAGGCGACCATGTACCGCGGGCGCCTCTGGACGATGCGCCAGTATGCCGGAATGGGTGATGCCGACGAGTCCAACCGGCGCTACCGCTATTTGCTCTCGCAAGGCACTACCGGGCTCTCCGTTGCGTTTGACCTTCCTACCCAGATCGGCATGGACTCGGATTCGCCGCTGGCGATGGGAGAGGTGGGAAAGGTCGGTGTGGCCATCGATTCTATTGAGGATATGGAAAGGCTGTTCGCCGGAATTGAGTTGGAGAAAATTTCCACCTCCATGACGATCAATGCCACAGCGGCCATCCTCCTGGCTCTTTATGTTGCGGTGGCCAAACGTAACGGCGCAGATCCGCGAAAGCTGACCGGTACCGTTCAAAACGACATCCTGAAGGAATACATCGCCCGCGGCACGTATATTTTCCCTCCTCACCAGGCGATGCGCCTGGTGACCGATATCTTCGGCTATTGCCAGCAGAATGTCCCCGATTGGAATACCATCTCCATCTCTGGCTATCACATGCGGGAGGCCGGGTGTACGGCCGTACAGGAAGTGGCGTTTACGTTAGCGGACGGGATCACCTATGTGCAGGCTGCAATCGGCGCCGGATTGGACGTGGACAAATTCGCCCCCCGGCTCTCCTTCTTTTTCTGCTGCCACAGCAACTTCCTGGAGGAAGTAGCAAAATTCCGGGCCGCCCGGCGCATGTGGGCGCACATCATGAGAGAGCGATTTGCGGCGCGGGATCAAAAATCGCTCATGTTGCGCTTCCACACGCAGACCGGCGGGTCCACTTTGACGGCACAGCAGCCGGAAAACAACATTGTGCGGACCGCCTTGCAGGCCCTGGCCGCGGTGCTGGGTGGGACCCAGTCGCTCCACACCAATTCGTTTGATGAGGCGCTCGCTCTCCCCACGGAGCAGTCGGTACGCATTGCCTTGCGCACGCAGCAGATCATTGCTTATGAGTCGGGCGTTCCGCAAACCATCGATCCACTCTGTGGTTCGTATTACGTGGAATGGCTTACCGATCAGATTGAGGAGCGCGCCCGCGAGTATCTGGCAAAGATCGATGCCCTGGGCGGCATGCTCAAGGCCATCGAGCGCGGATTCGTGCAGCAGGAGATTCAGAATGCCGCCTACGAATACCAGCAGAGCGTCGACCAGCAGGAACAGGTGGTGGTGGGAGTGAACCGTTTTCACAGCGATGAAAAAAGCACGGTTCCGTTGCAGCAAATCGACGAATCACTGGAGCGGCAGCAGGTGGAACGCGTGCGGGCGCTAAGAGCCCGGCGCAATCAGGAAGCGTGGAAGGAAGCGCTTGCCCAGGTGGATGCCGCGGCCCGGAGCGGCGAAAATTTGCTGCCAAGGATCATTGCCGCAGTGGAAAACAATGCGACAGTTGGTGAGATCAGCGATGCGCTAAGGGCTGTATTCGGAGAATACAAGGAAGCGGTGGTGATCTAGCTTATTTGTGAATCGGTGATTGTTGATTTGTGATTGAATTACGAGAAAATTCTGGCGGGTTGCCGGCTTCAATCCCCAATCACAAATTGCTCGATCACAAATGCTCCCACCCGCCTTCCATAGTCCGGGGCATGTTTCCAGATTTTCTCGAAGGTTTCTGGATACTCGGAAGCCACCACGGCTAATCCTACCGAGGCTGCGATCAAGGCGGCCGGCCGTTTGCCGGCAAGCAGAAGCACTGCTCCGGCGCCCAGCGAACTCAGTGCGAGAACGCGTTTCCAATTCCTGTTCATCCATGCACCTCCAACCATTTATTTTAGTGCACGTTTGGAACGTGCTTACGTTTGTAGCCACCGCGGCCTGTTGCAGGTGGTCAAAACGGTATAATGGGCTTTGCGCGCCCGTAGCTCAGCTGGATAGAGCGGATGCCTCCGGAGCATCAGGCCGGGAGTTCGAATCTCTCCGGGCGCGCCAGCCAGATTGGTGTTTCCATCTCAAGAATCCCCTTGGCTTTACGCGGACCTCATCTGCAAAGAAGCGAACGCCTCCGCAACCTTCCGGTCAGCGCCAGTGATGTCTTTGCATCACGTATGTGGTAAAAGAGCCTAAGCCCATGGAAAACCGCCCGAGTAGCCCCGGTGTGGCAGGTGCCCCAACCCGCCGGCTGGGTGTGCCGCAGTTAATCGCCGCGCTTTTGTTGACGATTTTCTTTTTCATGGGATTGCGGATCGCGATTTCCGCCCCACCCACGCAGCTCGAGATGCTGTACGGCGATCCTTTGCACTGGGCCGACGGGGATTCACCTCTTACCGCACTTGTGGTCCGGGCTGCCAATCTTCCGTTCCATAACTTGAGCGACCGTCCGCTCTGGCCTGAGCGTTTACCGTTCCTGTGCTTTGGCGCTGCTTTGGGTGCCTCGCTCTGGTATGTGGCCCGCCGGCTGTACGGTAACGCCGGCGGTTACATCGCTCTGATGCTCTTTGTATTTTCTCCCGGGGTCGTCGGCTACAGTGCCCAGGTACAGCCTGAAATAGCCGCCGCCTGGGGAATGTTTGGGGCCATCTTTACCGCTATTGCCGTGGCCCACACACTTTACGCTCCTCGGGAGGTGGTGCTTTGGAATGGACGCCGCATTGTGCTGTTGGGCATCGCCGTTGGCCTGGGGGCAGCCGCACAGCCGTTCACCTTGGTTGCCATTCCCATCGGGTTGGCGTTCATGATTTACCTGGTGCCCGAGAGGCGTAATGCAGCGCTGGCGATCATGGCCTCGGGCGCCGGAATTGCGCTGGCCTTGCTCTGGGCGTTGGTGGGTTTCCGCGGGGCAATGCTGTTTGCAATCTTGAAACATCTGCTTGCCGCAGAGCACAGCGCGCGCCTGTTTACTTCTAACTGGGCGTGGCGCATGGTAAATGAGACCGCCTGGCAAAACGGCCCCGGCTTCATTCTGCTTTTGCTCGTGTCGCTGATCGCCTTTGCCGCATGGCGTCGCACCCGTTTTTTCGGAACGCTGGTTCCAGTGCTGGTTGCGGGAACGCTCTTGATCCTGAGTTTTGTCGTACCCCGGGAATTCTTCTCCAATTTGGTTTTGGTGCTCCCATTCTTATTCCTGTTCATTGCCGGTGTCTTTGCCGACTTGCTGGAAAGCAGGTTCGCTGCCGTGGCCTTGGGCTTGGTTTTGGCGTCCCTTGCCGGCAACGCCTTTCTCTGCATTCGGGCACTTTGGCAGATGCGGTAACTGCTCGACCCGGGTAAGATGTTTTCGTTAATTTCTACTTGACACTTTTGTCCTCTGGGAATGATGATTGAACTTTCCTGGGAGCAGGTGGCTTATGGTGGAGCGGCCCGAAAAGCGGGCGACGCGGCGTTTTTCACTGCGCCTGCCCGTGACGGTTAAAGACCCGAATAAAGGCAGCATTTCCGCCTTTACCCGCGACGTGAGTTGGCGGGGGATTTGTTTCTTCATCGAGGCGCCGCTGCCAGTAGGCTCCGAGATGCAGTTTCTGCTCACTCTGCCTCCCGAAATAACCCTTACCGAGGCCATCAGGCTGCGCTGCTTTGCGCGCGTGCTTCGTGTGGACGACAGTCCCGACGGAACCAGCAAGACTGTGGCTGCTGCCATCGATCATTACGAGTTTCTTGACGCGGATGAATAGGCGCTCTGCGCCCTGTGCTAATCTTTTTTCATCCGATGAGAGTTTGTCGAACCATCCTGCCAATCGCCATCCTTTGCCTGCCTTGGGCGCGCCTGCAATCGCAGAACTCGGTTGGTACCCTGGTAAAGGGCGACGCGGAGCTAAAGGGCTGGATCATGCCGGCCGGTGACTTGCGCGTGCTAAGTGGGGCGACAATCAAGGCCGGGCGCGAGCCTGCGGTGTTACACCTGAATCGCGGCGGCGAGGTGCGCGTCTGCCCCGGAGGATCGCTGTCCGTCTCGGCATCCCCTGACGGCCGTGAATTGATGATGGCTATCGGAGCTGGCGGAATTGAAGTCAACTACTCCTCGAC
>JBEKOS010000144.1:0-9045 GCA_049521535.1 Terriglobales bacterium
CGTGAGAGAACCAAATGCTGGCGCATCCCCCGGGCATTTGTCATTCTGAAGCCCGCCAAATCCGCGCGAGCGGTTCTTCCGCGCGAGATTTGGCGTGGCTGAAGAATCTCTGTACTTACGAGGAGTTGCATAGATGCTTCCCGGCGCGCACGGGACAGCTCAGCCACGCCAACGCCCCGGGGCCAAGAACGCCGCTGGCGTTGGCGGGCTTAAGCATGCCAGCGGGTCGGTACGAATCGAGTTCTCACGCCCGTGCGGGCTAAGTTTCGTTCCAGCACTCCGGATCCGCGGGCAGAAAGGCCGAGAAACATTAAACTTGTTCAATCAATGGGATGAAGCGATTAGACTGCATGTAGAATTTCAGGAAGCCGCAAGCCAAAGTGGAAATTCCGGCTGACATAGAATGGTCTTCATTGCCCGGTTAATTGAGTCCTGGCGACGCAGGAGCCAAATCGTGCCCGATAGAAAAGAGGAGTCAAGGTTCATGAGTACAACGCGGAGAAGATGGCTGTCCCTGACGGTTGGAGTAGCTTTTGGATATCTGCTCATTGGCGCCAATCCTCTGAAGGCCCAGGGTGATTGCAAGGCGGTTTTGGACGCCACCACCAAGGTATATGACACCCCCACCCACGCTTACGTGACCATGAACCTGGGCGGCAAACCCCAATCCGGAGAGTCGATTTTCACAGGCGGCATGGTATACGCAAAGTACGACGGAAAATGGAGTGCTGGATCGACGACCAGGGAGATAAAGGAAATCACGGAAAAGAACTGGCAGAAGAACAAGACGGTGTGCCGTTACCTGAAAGATGAGCCGGTAAACGGTGAAATGGCCGCCGTTTACAGTGTGCATGAGGTGGCCCCCAACTCTACGTCCGATTCTACGATCTGGATTTCGAAGGCGAAGGGGCTGCCGCTACGCTCGGACGAAGACCTGGGAGGGGGCAAGACTCATCTCTCTACGCGCTACGAATATGGCAACGTGAAGCCGCCAATCTAAATGGCGCCCGCGCCCGATGTCCTCGACCTGATAGTGACTGGCACGCAACAGGTCGTGCATCCATCACTGGCAGGAGGATGTCGGCGCCCAGTATCTCCTGCTGAAACCCGGCCGGCATGTCCTTCACCACGATGTGACCGACCGCACGATTCCCGTACCTGATTTTCGGCGGGCTTTAGAGGTTGCGTGAGAAAACCAAATGCTTGTGCACCACCCGGCATTTGTCATTCTGAAGCCCGCCAAATCCGCGCGAGTGTTTTTTCCGCGCGAGATTTGGCGTGGCTGAAGAATCCCTGTACTTCGACAAAGTTGCATAGATGCTTCAGCCACGCCAATGCAGGCGCGGCAAAGAACTCCGCCAGCGTTGGCGGGCTTCAGCATGACAGCGGGCCGGGTGCGCCACGGCCGGCGATACGGAGGAAGAAGCGGTACAGAATGCCAAGGAAGCGCTCGAACTGTGGTTTGAACCTGCCGAGATCAGCCCCTCCCAGGGGCAAAGTTGTTGGAAGTATCACTCTTGTGAGTCCGCATTTTCCCGTCCTGACCGCGATAGAGGCTATCAGAGTGCTTGAGCGAAGCGGCTTCGTTCGGGCAGGCCAAAGGGGAGCCATCAGAAATGGAGGCATCCCAACGGCCGTCAGGTCATTGTCGCGGTGCACGGGAACAAACAATCCCGATGAGAAAAATGCGCCACGGCACTAGCAAACCTCAGGCGCTTGTGAAGGGATGGAGAAGTATTGCTCCCACCCTGCGCAAGGCCGGCGTGGGGTGGGGCAACCGGCAAAAGGCTCAGCCTAAAATCGGCCAGCAGCGCGGCGCGGACGGGTACTCCAGGCGAGGGGCAGCCGGAAAATCAGGAAGCGCGGGTTTCCAAAGGACCATTCCCACAACTTGGTCGACCGACAGCATCGTCCGGCATGGGAGCGGCAAAAGATCGTGGTACGCACTCCCGTAACTACCTTACAATGGGCGGGAGGACTGAGCGTATGATATTTCACGTTACCTTGACCGCGGCGGAGGACGGCTGGATCGTCGTGGAATGCCCTGCTTTGCCGGGCTGCATCTCGCAGGGCCGTGACGAGAAGGAGGCCCTCGACAATATCAAGGAGGCCATCACCGCCTGGATGTGGGCTGAGGATCAGAAGGCCGTCCGTTCGATGCCAGCCCAGCAGACTCCGATCGTGGTCGCGGTCTAAGGCCAACCTCCCATGGCTAAGCTGGCTAACATTTCAGGACAAGGAAGCGGCCAAGGCCTTCGCCAAGGCAGGTTGGCAAGCGATGGGCCAGGTGGGAAGTCACTTAGTCATGACAAAGCAGGGACACCGGGCCAATCTCTCCATTCCTCAACACCGGGAACTGTCTGTTGGCACACTGCGGGCTTTGATTCGTGCAGCGGGAATGACCGTGGAAGGTTTCCTGGAGTTGCTGTGACCGAGCAGCACAGCCGGGCCCGGTGTCGCCGTTAAACGATGGCCGGAAACTACAATCAACTTATGCAGAATTGGCGGGACCGGATCAGTGTGAACCCGGCTGTGTGCCACGGAAAGGCATGCATTCGTGGAACCCGCATCATGGTTTCCGTAATCATTGACAACATTGCTGCCGCAGTCTCACGCAACGACATTCGGTCGAGCTATCCCGCACTAATTGATGCGGATATCGATGCCGCCCTTGCTTACGCCGCTGAACTTGCGCGCGAGGGAACCGCAGACTTGCCGCTGGAAGTTAACGCTTGAAGTTTAAGATTGACGAGAACCTTCCGCGCGAATACGCCTCAATACTTCGGGATGCAGGTTTCAGTGCGGACACGGTTGCCGACGAGCGAGCGGAGCCGAGGACGCGGCGGCCGCAGAACCTAGTCACACTGCAACCGAATATTGACTGGCCGGCTTGACAAGGCGAAAGGTTCGGTGGGTGAACGTGTGGAGCGTCCCCAAGTATCCAAACTCCAGCGCACTGCGGCTGTTCCGCTTGCCTTTCCGGCAATCCAGGTAGGCCCGGTGCACTTGCGCAAATGAAAACAGGGAAACCATCATCCTCCGGAACGGCCCCTCCGTGCCAACATAGTTGAGACATGTTCCGGGGTTGTTATTACTGAGCAGGGCGAGAAACGACAACACTGTGAACATGGAAGAAGGTGGTTCGGTGGTGCCCTCGGTTTTGCCGGTCTCGGAACGAAGGGAGGCCGAGCGTAGCGAGGCCGACCGAAGTGGAGAGAGCGGCAAAACCGGTGCCGTGGGGCGGGCCGCAGTAGTCCGGCCAAACCCGGAGGTGGCGGCGGACGCCAAGCGGCGTACCTTCACGCTTGAATACAAACAGCGCATCTTAACCGAGGCCGAGGCCGTCGCCGGTACGGCGGGCGCCATCGGGGCCTTACTGCGACGGGAAGGGCTGTATTCGTCGCACTTGACGCACTGGCGGGCCGAGCGGGCGGCAGGTGCCCGGCAAGGTTTGACGCCCCGCAAGCGCGGTCGACGCTCCCAGCGCAACCCGCAGCAGGAGGAGATGCAGCGGTTGCAACGGGAGAACCAACGTCTCGCCGAGCAACTGCGGAAGGCCGAACTGATCATCGAGGTTCAAAAAAAAGTGGCCACCCTGTTGGGGCGAGTACTTCCAGAAATCGATCCGGAGAAGGAGCCCTGATGCAAACCGTTACCGATCTGGCCCAAACCGTGGGTATCAAGGCCGCCTGCGACTCGCTGGGTCTCTCGCGCGCTTCGTTCTATCGCCAGCGCCACCCAGAAACCGCAGCGGCGGTCCCAGTTCCCCGGCCCACGCCGGCGCGGGCGCTACAGCCAGAGGAGCGGGCCGCAGTGTTGGCAGTGCTGCACCAAGAACGTTTCCAGAACTCTTCCCCAGCGGCGGTGCAAGCCACCCTGTTGGATGAAGGGCGCTATCTTTGTTCCACCCGCACTATGTACCGGGTGCTCACGGCCGCCGACGAAACTCGCGAACGCCGGGACCAACTCGTACACCCGCCTTACCCAAAGCCGGAACTGTTAGCCACCGCCCCCAACCAACTCTGGAGTTGGGACATCACCAAGCTGCTCGGCCCCGCCAAGTGGACCTACTTCTACCTGTATGTGATCTTGGATGTATTCAGCCGCTACGTCACCGGTTGGATGGTCGCCTACCGGGAGGGCGCCGAGTTGGCCAAGAAGCTGATTCAGGAAACCATCGCCAAGTACGCGATCCCCCCAGGTCAGCTCACCCTGCACGCCGATCGCGGTCGCGTCATGCGCTCGAAACCGTTGGCTTTCCTGCTGGCGGACCTGGGCGTTACCAAAACCCACAGCCGCCCCTATGTCTCCGACGATAACCCGTATTCGGAAAGCCAGTTCCGGACCCTGAAGTACCGACCTGATTTTCCCGACCGCTTCGGCTGTATCCAGGACAGCCGCGCCTTTTGCCAGTCGTTCTTTGCCTGGTACAACCACCAACATCGTCACTCGGGCCTGGGCCTGCTGTCCCCGGCCATGGTTCATTTTGGGCAGGCCCCGACAGTGCTGGCACAACGCCAAGTCGTATTGGATGACGCCTACCGCGCCCATCCTGAACGCTTCGTCCGTCAGCCGCCCCGACCGCTCGCGCTGCCCACTGAGGTTTGGATCAACCGGCCGAAGGTCTCGACCGGGGAATATTCAATGAAAGAAAGTCACTAAATTCGTTCGCCCCGTGTCTCAAAGTCGTTGACACGCGCCGGGCGCACACACGACGCTCGTTTGTTGTTGTTGTTGCCGACGGTGTTCGAGTTCCGGTTGCCATTGTTGAAGTTGAAGTTCCAGGCCTCGCCGGAACCATTATCCTCCCACCTCCTCCGTCCCCTTCGGGACGGCCACCGGGCGACCAGTCCCGCAATGCGGGATAGGGCGCCCTGAATCGCGCTGCCACTTGGGCGGGGAGGACGCAGGATGATGAAGTCAGCACGCTCACAAGCCGTCAGCTGCATGGCCGTGATTCAGGCTGTTTCCGCCCCAGACTTCTCAGCCAGCCCTCGTTTTGCCGGCTCAGGCTCAGCACCTCACCGGCGGCGTACTGGTACGAGTTGAGGTTGTGAAAGGCCTTCACTTCCTTGGCCACCCTTACCAGTAACATCAAGTCCTCGAGCTGGATCCGCAGGCGCTCCAAAACCGCCGCTCGCTCCGCGGTGTTGTTGGCTTCCACGATGGTTCGCAACACCTCCCGAACACTGTTGCGCAGATCGTTGCCGAGGCTGTACTTGTAGTAGCGGGAAAAGTTGCGCACCGCGTTTTCCGTCCATATCAGCAGGTCAAAGGACTTCTTGTATATGGGAAGGTGATCGTAGCGCGCCATTCGCCCTCGCAAAAAAATTTTCGAAAAACCAAAGAACCAAAGGATCAAATCACCCAAGCGCCCACATCATCCTCCGGAACGGCGCACACACAACGCTCGTCCGTTGCTGCCGTCGCCGACGGCGCCCGAGCCCCGGAGGCCATTGCCGAAGCCGAAGTTCCAGGCCTCGCCGGAACCGTTTCCCTGGCTACCGCTCCAGGTGCAGCACGACGATAGCCTTATGCCGCCCTTGATATGACAGCGCCACACGAGGCACTGGCTGTCCTGCGTCGCGTCATATATCGCCGCGAGTTCCTCGACCGTCGGAAGGCGCCAGCCGGAGGAGCCAGCTACCGTAAGATTCCGGCAATAGCTGTCGGCCTGACTCCAATTGGCGTCGCTGCCATTGTCGTTCTTTGCCCAAGTGAGGCCGCTTGCCGGGTCGCGCCAGTACGGCAGTGCGTCGGAAAGCAGAATCTTCACGACCTTTTGCGCAGAAGCGTCGGCAGCAACCGTGGCCAGCCATTTCAATTGACCGTCCAGCGAGGCTGCCTGGATCAGGTGCTCTCCGGCCGTCGTTTTGATCACCTTGGCATCGTCGGCGCTCAACCGTGCCTGCGCCGTGCCGTCCAGTTTCCAGTTGCAGTCCATGTCAGTGGTAACCAGCAGCGCGGCCGGGGCCTGCGCCCACAACCGCTGGTTGGCCACGCAAACCAGCAGCAAGATCGGTGCGGCCAAAGCGGCTAGTCTCGTTCTCGAATTCATAAACCTCCTTTGAGACGCTGGAGCATCCGTTCCCCCAAGAAGCTTTCGAAAAAACCAAAAACCAAAGGATCAAATTACCAGAGCATCCACATCATCCTCCGGAACGGCGCACACACAACGCTGGTAGGCCGTTGTAGCCGACAGGGAACGAGATCCGGAGGACAACGTCAAGCCGAGGATCCAGGCCTCGCCCGGGTTGGTCCCCTGGTCGCTGCTCCACGTGCAGCATGAGGCAATCTTTATGCCCCCCTTGATATGGCGGCGCGCCTGCGAACACTTGTACCGGGCCAGGCTCTTTTGCGTCGCTAGTACAAATTGTCGGGCACTTCTTTGCCGCCACAAGCAAGTATCGCGTCGTGCCACGCGTGCGCCATGCGGGTGGCCATCTGTTCGTCGGCAACATAGAGTATCGTTGACGTGTCGTCCTTCGGACCGGTTGCGGTGCTTTGGAACGTTATGGGCCTAGCGAAGGCCAGGATAACCGCCCACGAGCCACCACCAGGCTTTTCGAATGTCGACGAAACCTTTTCCGGCCTGAGGTCCTTGAGGTCAAATGTGCCAGTCGCGGTGTAGTCTCGTGGCTTGCCGAAACATTCCGAGTGTAACGAATACTTGAGCATTGCAGAGCATCCGTCGAAGCGAACCTGATAGGAGTTAGTGTTCGTGCACTCTTTTGAGATCCCCGAAACTTGGTCGTAAGCTTTCCAACTTGTGCTTACAGGCTGGAGATGAATTGAAATCCACGCAGTGATATCTGCTACCGCCGGCGCCTTGCCCGATTGGCCGCTTTGAGCTGCCGCCGGAATTGAGGCTGCACTCACTATAAGGCACATGAAGGCCAACTTAAACGGATTCATCCATCGTATAGACCCTTCCTCCTTGGGCATTCTGCTGCAAAAGCTGTAAACCTTAGAACTCAGTTTCTTCATCGTCCTCCCCCGGCATTGCCCCCAGTGGGGCAATAAACATCGTTGTCGCCGTATGCCGGCAACTTTTTTGTATTTCTCGATAGCGGTGAGTTTGATCCGGCGCAAGCCCACATCATGTAGGGAAAGTGATTCCACCCTTCGTTTGCACTCTTATTCGGGAAGAGCTGAGCGGTGAAAATCTGAGGCTTAGATTGACCGCCATCTCCCGGCTGATTAACCACGATCTGGACAATATAGGAGCAGTTGTTGGTGAATTTGTAGGTGTCGGAGGTACGCTCTGAGGCAACACAATTGTTCACCAGCGTACCGCGTGGTCCTCCGTCAACCTGCGCGCCAAATGGCAGAGTTGAAGTGGAGGCGAACAACGCAAGGCCAGCAGCGAAGTGAAGCAGCCTCTTGGGTTTCACGAACCAGATATTATAGCGGGTTTCCATTTTGGTGCTCCGAATCCCCAAAATATACATCCTAACGGCCTGTTCTTGACCGCAATTTTGCGCACTGACCTCAATGTGCCATCTGACAGCCAGATGTACGCCTTTGGCATGGTGCCAACCGACGCCCTGACCGTTTCCCGTGCGATTTCTCAGACACCCGTCCGGGCCCCCTTCCTGATTCTCCACTGCTTCCCCGCCCTTGCCGGAGCAATAGGATCCGCAACGGGCAGAAGAAAATGGCGCTGTTGAGGTGCGCTGCCAGTATCAGAACGCTGATTTCTTCCCGCCACACAAATCGACCGCATGGGATAGAGCCTTCACCAATCTGGCGCCCGTTGCATCGTCAGATACATCCAGCCTAAACTCGCTTTGCTGTGCGTTTTGTTCCAATCCCTCGGCCGTTCCCTCCGTAAAATTCTCGCGCGATGCGACCTTCCAAGAAATGGCCTTCTGATAGTTTCTGGTGTTCAGTATCACCGAATAACCCGACGCTGACCAATTAGCGTACTTATCAGCGCCCGCCTCATTAGGCACAAGTTTCACGGACGAAGGGTCGATGTCAGCGAGATTCAGAGTCACTGTAACATGAGACCGTACTCTCACTGGCCCGGCGACCACGTCGGAAACGTTGTTGTCCGTCCTAGTAAATGTAAGTTGGCACGATTCATAACTTGCAAGCAACCACTGCGTCGTGTTGCTAATGGTCCATCCGTTCGCGCCTGTCGTAACCCGGGTGACCGTGCCGTAGGCGGAAAGAGCCCCTGTGACCCAGTCAAGCGTTTCGCGCAAGGAGGGCCCGGGCGGAACCTGCGCAGCTACACTCTGCTGCTGATGTTGCTGTGCGGGAACTAATACGGTCAAAGGAACAATGATAAGGAGAGGTAATAGTCTACGCCCTAGGGTCGAGTTCATAGTGAGCCTCCATATTATCTTTGCTTATGATGTGAGGCCATCCCTTCGTACCCCTGCCTGCATCAGTCCCGAACTCCCCCCCCACTGAATGTCGGTGTGTTAAGGCTGAATCCTTTCGCGGGGTAATCCATTTCTTCACTTGCGCTAATACACTTAAAGAAGCTCGTCTGGTATCCCGTCTTGCATTGCGTCACGACGCCGTCCTTGGTCACCACGTCAAAAAATCCCGTTCGCCTGTACACCGCTAGTCTGTGAATGACCGTCCCGCCGATGGTCACAGGTGGGCAGGATTTGGCGTCGGGCACAGCCCTCTCTTCCCAAGTATGCCATGGCGCCCGGTGCTCGCCATCGGAATCGTCGCGCTTCTGGCCTACCTGGCAGGTTCCACCGGGAGGCGCTGACCTGGTGGCTTCCCTACCCGATGCAGCGAATTTTGTGTCATCCAGATTGTCGGCCGCATTCACCGACTTCACTTTGGCCCGGAGTGAGGATTCATCGATGGATGCAACTCCAAAATCGAACCATCCAGGGTCCCTCGCCTCCTTGCTCGGCTGAATAGCTTTTGCGTCACAGCCAGTCTCGGTACTCCGCTTCCCTGTGCTGTTGGTGAAGCAGAACTGGCACTTGACCTTCACGGCAACGGGATAGGTGTTTCTCAGCTTGTAATACACCGTCCCGTTAGGGAAACGCTTGAACGAAATTTGCACACCGT
>JBEKOS010000145.1:0-9039 GCA_049521535.1 Terriglobales bacterium
CTGGATTTTGCCCGCCGGTTACGTTGCGCGACCAGATTCCTCCGACCGAACAGGACGATACCTATCGCATGCGGCTTGTTCAGGGAGAGGTGCAGGACGAAAACGCAGCCGCAATGGGTGGCGTCGCCGGACACGCTGGCCTGTTCGCACCTGTGCTGGACGTTGCAATATTTGCCCAGTGCATGTTGCAGAGCGGCGCACCGATCTTGCGGCGTGAAACCGTCCAGCTATTCACAAGTCGACCGACCGCCAGCTCTTGCCTCTCGGACCTCGGGAAGAGCCTGACACTAGTTGGTTCCAATTCTTCCGACAACCACCAGGCAACAGCCAATGCCCTCTCGGCGACTAGCGACCATAAGCTGCTGGGCTGGGATGTCCCCACTGGTGCATCGCAATCAGGCAGGTACTTTTCCGCGCGGGCGTTTGGTCATCTGGGATATTCAGGCACGTCACTTTGGATCGATCCGGAGCGCAGTCTAACAGTCGTCCTGCTTACCAATCGCACCTGGCCGGACCGGAAATCGCAGCTGATCAAGCAACTGCGAACGGCCCTACATGACGCAGTCGTGGTAGCGTTGGCCATGAGTTAACACCAGTTCACCACAGAGACACCGAGCTCACAGGGAGAACATGAACGACAGAAGCACCTGTCATCCCGAGCCCGCGCCCGTTGCGGGTGAAGAATCTATTCACTCTTCTGCCACTCGCAAGTTGCAGAGGTTCTTCGCTACGCCCAGGATGACACGAAATTCTCTTTGCATTAGTTCTCCTCTGCGGTGAAAGGGTCCATCCACGTAGAATATCGGCATGGACAAGCTGGTGGTGCGCGGGGGAAATCCTTTGTATGGAACAGTGAGAGTCAGCGGGGCAAAGAATGCCGCGCTTCCCTGCATGGCGGCGGCGCTGCTCACCGATGAGCCGGTTATTCTCGAAAACGTCCCCCAGGTGCGTGACATCGAAACCACGCGCCGGCTGCTGTCGTCTATGGGCGCCGAGGTCGAACTGGGATACGGCCGCGCCCACCATCGCACCACGATCTGCTGCCGCCGGCTTGCCAACTCTGAGGCATCCTACGAACTGGTAAAGACCATGCGCGCGTCCACGCTGGTACTGGGTCCGCTCGTGGCTCGCATGAAATCAGCGCGCGTCTCACTGCCCGGAGGCTGCGCCATTGGCGCGCGTCCCATCAACTTGCACATCATGGGCCTGGAGCGCCTGGGCGCCGCCATCCGGCAGGAGCACGGCTATGTGGAGGCTGGCGCCGAGCGCTTGCGCGGCGCGGAAATCGTCTTTGACAAGATCACCGTCACCGGAACGGAAGACATCATGATGGCCGCGGCGCTTGCAGAAGGCGAAACCGTGCTGGAGAATTGTGCCCGTGAACCGGAAGTGGTGGACCTGGCCAATCTGCTCAACAAAATGGGAGCACACATCGATGGCGCGGGCTCGCATCAGATCCGAATCCAAGGGGTCGAGAAGTTGCACGGTGCGCGGCATCGCATCATTCCCGACCGCATTGAAGCCGGCACGTTTGTGATTGCAGGAGCGATGTGCGCGGGAAAGCTCATCGTCCAGAACTGCGAGCCTAATCACCTGACCGCGCTGCTGCTCAAGTTGCAGCAGGCGGGTGTCCGGGTGGAGCAGGGGCTGGACTGGGTAAGCATTGCCGGCGGCGCGCCGCTGCAGGCGTTGGACGTGGATACGGAGGAGTATCCCGGCTTCCCCACCGACATGCAGGCGCAGTATATGGCGCTGATGACCCAAGCAGAGGGCCCAAGCGTGATCGCCGAGAATATCTTCGAGAACCGCTTTATGCACACCCAGGAACTGGTGCGCATGGGAGCCGACATCAGGATTGATGGCCGGCGCGCGCTCGTGCGCGGCAATACACCCTTGAGCGCAGCCGCTGTACTCGCAAGCGATCTGCGCGCTTCGGCTTCTCTCGTGTTGGCAGCCCTGGTTGCGGATGGCGAAACCATCATCGACCGCGTGTATCATATTGACCGCGGTTACGAGCGAATTGAAGAAAAACTGCGCGGCGCGGGCGCCGAGATCAAGCGCATCGGAGAGCTTTTTCCGCATAAGGCCAGTGCCACGCAGTCTGCTTAACAGCGGGAATTGCCAAGCTGTCCTTCGGATCGATTCGGGATCTGGTAAAAACAATCGCTGGACTTGGACCAATGGGGTGGGCCAAGCCCGAATACAACTCTTCGTTATCTTTTGGAAACCAACCAATCGTCCGCCAAAGGAGGCTCGGCTTATGACTTATCCAGGCAGGGCTGCTCGAAGCACGGTTATGGCTGTAGCAGCCGCACACATTCTGGTCGTTGTTGCGCAGGCGCAAAGGCCCGTGAATCCACCCATCCCGGTAATCAGCACCGTGGCGGGCACCTACATATCGGACAGCTACAGTGGCGACGGAGGCCCCGCAACCAGCGCGTCGTTCGATGGCCCGGTAGGGGTGGCCGTGGATTCTGCGGGAAATTACTACATCGCAGACCAGGGCAATAGTGCGGTTCGCAAGGTGACCGTGTCCACGGGAATCATCACAACGGTTGCCGGATGTTGCGAGCCCACTGGCGTAATGGGATACACCGGCGACGGCGGCCCGGCGACAAAGGCGGAGTTGAGCGGGCCCAGGGGAGTGGCGGTGGATTCGGGAGGCGATATTTATATAGCGGACCGCGACAACTGCGCCGTCCGCAAGGTGACCGCTGCGACCGGCATCATCTCGACAATAGCGGGCGGCGGGCCAACGGCTTGCGGCTATGCCGGCGACGGCGGCCTGGCCACCAGCGCAAAATTGTATTACCCCAACGGAGTTGGCCTGGACCCGGCGGGCAACTTGTATATCGCGGACTAAGAGAACAACGTCATACGCAATGTGACGACGTCGACCGGCATCATTACCACTGTCGCAGGCACCGGGACTCGCGGATACAGCGGCGATGGTGGCCCTGCCACCAGCGCTGAAATGAATTCTCCGTTCGGCGTTTCGGCGGACTACTCCGGCAATCTCTACATCGCGGACAATATCAACTCTGTCATCCGCAGGGTGACGGCGTCGACCGGTGTAATCAGCACGTTCGCCGGCTGCTGCGAGCCCACCGGCATCGCGGCCTACGCGGGCGATGGAGGTCCGGCAACCAGCGCATATCTGGATGAGCCCCAGGGCTTGGCCGTGGATTCAACCGGCAACGTCTACGTCGCGGACACCATGAACTGCCTGATTCGAAGGATCGCAACCGCGACAGGCATTATCAACACGGTGGCGGGAAAGACTACCGGCGCGGGAACAGGCGCAAATTGCAACTACAGCGGCGATGGCGGTCCGGCGACCAGCGCGGAGATGGCCGAACCGCAGGCGGCAGTAGTGGACTCGAGCGGTAACCTCTACATCGCAGATACGCTCAGCGACGTCATCCGTGCGGTAACGCCTTCCACCGTGCAGTTTGTTCCCGTCACGCCTTGCCGCGTGGTGGATACGCGCAACGCCGACGGACCATTCGGCGGACCGGCAATTACCAGCGGCTCGTTCCGTAGCTTTGCCATTCCGTCCGGCCCGTGCACCGGCATCTCCACTTCAGCAACAGCATATTCGCTTAACGTCACGGCGGTGCCGTCGGGCTCGCTGGGATACCTGACAATCTGGCCGACGGGCGAGTTCCAGCCGGTGGTCTCTACTCTGAACTCGCTGGATGGCCGTATCAAGGCGAATGCGGCAATCGTTCCCGCGGGTAGCGGAGGAGCGGTGAGTGTTTATGCCAGCAACACCAGCAACGTTGTGCTGGATATCAACGGCTACTTTGAGCCCAGCGGAAGCACTACATTGCAGTTTTATCCGTTGACGCCGTGCCGCGTGGCCGATACGCGCAAGGCCGATGGACCCCTGGGAGGGCCATCGCTGGTCGCGGCCACGGAACGCGATTTCCCGATACTCACCAGCACTTGCTCAATTCCCAGCAGTGCCACGGCGTACTCGCTCAACTTCACGGCAATTCCGCCCACTAGCGGAACGCTGGCATATTTGACGGTATGGCCGCAGGGCGAAGCGAAGCCGCTGGTTTCGACGCTGAACGATTTGACCGGGACGGTCGTCGCCAATGCCGCCATCGTACCAGCAGGCACAGGCGGCGGCGTGGCAGTCTATCCGAGCGATGCGACCGACCTGGTGATTGACGTGAACGGATACTTTGCCGCACCAGGGAGCACCGGGTTGTCGCTCTATACGCTGATGCCGTGCCGCGTGCTCGACACCCGCAAGACCACTGGCGCCTTTACCGGCGAGCTTACAGTAAACGTCGCGGGCAGCGCCTGCGCGCCGCCCACCCCGGCACAGGCGTATGTCTTCAATGCGACTGCAGTGCCATCTGGCTCGCTAGGCTACCTTAGCTTGTGGCCTGACACTGAGACCCAACCGGTCGTATCGACGTTGAATGCCTTGGATGGGGCGATTACCTCCAATATGGCGATTGTTCCAAACGTGAATGGAAAGACGGATGCCTACGCCAGCGGCACAACACAGTTGGTATTGGATATTTCCGCGTATTTTGCGCCGTAGCGAGACTCCAGGCGGTGGAGGCAGGAAGGCCCAACGACTACCGCCGAGATGATGGTTCCTCATCTGCGCTCCTGGATTCCTCGGGTTGACAGGCGCTCATTTTAGGTTCAGAATCCAGAGTCATCAGTAAACGCAGTACTGCACCTCGGGCATTTCCGCGCGCGGGAATGGGAGCTGTATCCATGCCTATTGCGGCGTTCTGCCGGCGTTGTCAGCGAAGCAAAAAGGAGCAAGTCGAATGCAAGTGGAATCCAGGCTGGCCCAATCCATCGGCTGCCTCAGTGCGGCTGCCCAGCCCCGTCGTTCGCAGGTAAGAATCAAGCGGACCGCAATGGTCGCTCTAGGCATCATGCTGCTGGCCCCCGCCGCATGGGCACAGTATACGGAGAGCGTGCTCTACAGCTTCTGCTCTGCCAGCGGTTGTACCGATGGCCAGAGTCCTACCGCGGGCCTGATCTTCGATTCCCTGGGCAACCTCTATGGCACCGCAAATAACGCGGTCTTTGAGCTCTCCCCGCCCGTTGGCGGCAGCGGGCCCTGGACAGAGACTGTCCTATTCAGCGGAACCTCCTTATTGGGAGGCCTGATCCTCGATTCAAGCGGCGACCTTTACGGCACGACCGCCAACGGAGGCGCGAATGGCGGCGGTGCGGTCTTTGAATTGACTCCGCCCAGCGGAGGCAGCGGCACGTGGACCGAGACGGTACTTTACAGTTTCTGCACGGCGAGTGGGTGCGCCGACGGCGAGTATCCGGAAGCTACCCTAGTCTTCGATTCCCAAGGCAACCTCTACGGTACGACCTTCGACGGCGGCGCGGACGGTCCGGGCACCGTATTTGAGCTGAGCCCTCCCAGCGCTGGCAGCGGTCCCTGGACCGAGACTGTTCTGTACAGCTTTACCAGCGGCAGCGACGGCGGCAAGCCTATAGCGGGCGTGATCATAGACTCGCAAGGCAATCTCTACGGCACGACTACAACCGGAGGGAATTTGGCTGATTGCGGAGGATCCGGGTGCGGCGTGGTCTTTGAACTGAGTCCGCCCACCGGCGGCAGCGGACCTTGGCCTGAAAGCGTACTATACAGCTTCACCAATGGTAGCGACGGAGGCGATCCCCGCGCCGGCCTGATCTTCGATTCCAAAGGCAATCTATACGGCACTGCCAAAGGCGGAGGGGCATACAGTGTTGGTACGGCCTTCGAGTTGACCCCGCCCAGTGGCGGTAGCGGACCGTGGACCGAGAGCGTGCTATACAACTTCTGTCCCTCCAGCGGCTGTGCCGACGGCGAAATGCCTTACGCAGGACTGCTCTTCGATTCCAAGGGCAACCTGTACGGCACCACCTATTCCGGCGGTACGGGCAGCGGGGGTACGGCATTCGAGTTGAGTCCGCCCGGCGGCGGCACGGGCCCTTGGACCGAAACTGTGCTCTACAACTTCTGTTCGGCCAGCGGCTGCGCCGACGGCCAATATCCGGAAGCCGGCATGGTCTTCGATTCGCACGGGAACCTGTTCGGCACCACCAATTCCGGCGGTGCGAAAGCGAGCTACGGCACCGTCTTTGAGCTCGCGTCACCCATAGCTACAACCACCACCATGCTGACTTCCAGCACTAATCCGTCGGCATACGGACAGGCCGTGACTTTTACCGCGACCGTGAGTGGCTCGTCGCCGACCGGGACCGTCAGTTTCGCAGCAAACGCTACTACGATTAGCGGTTGTGCCGCGATAACGCTCACCTCCAACCAGGCACAGTGCACGACCGCTGCTCTTCCCGTGGGAAGCGACGCGATTGTGGCCACCTATTCGGGTGACAGTAGTAATACCGGCAGCAGTGGCACGCTCACGCAAGTAGTCAACCTGGCAACCACGGTCACAACAGTTGCTTCCAGCGTAAATCCATCCACCATTGGGCAATCCGTGACCTTCACCGCGAGCGTGACAGGCGGCGGGTCGCCAACTGGTACTGTCGGCTTTACCGCAAATGGCGTTGCCATCACAGGATGTTCCGGACTCATGCTCGCGTCCGGCATCGCGCAGTGCGCCACATCCGCTTTGTCCGTAGGAAGTGATGCAATTGTGGCCACCTACTCGGGTGACACCAACAATACCGGCAGCAGCGGCGTGCTAACACAGATCGTCAATCAGGCAACCACTACCACAACCGTCGCTTCCAGCATCAATCCTTCCACTTCCGGCCAATCAGTAACTTTTACTGCCACCGTGATAGGCGGTTTTTCGTCAACCGGCACGGTCAGTTTCGCCACGAACACTGAAACGATTAGCGGGTGCTCGGCGGTTACCCTCGCTTCTGGCCAGGCACAATGCACAAGCTCTATTCTCCCCGTGGGCAGCGATTCCATCGTGGCCACCTACTCAGGAGACACTAACAACACCGGCAGCAGTGGCACTTTGATGCAGGTCGTCAACAAGACATCGACGACTACGGGACTGGTCTCCAGCCAGAATCCCTCGACGGTCGGCCAATCGGTTACGTTTACTGCCGCGGTCAGCGACGGTTCTTCGCCAACCGGCACAGTGAGGTTTACAGCAAGCGGCGCCGCAATCAGCGGTTGTTCAGCGGTAGCTCTAGCCTCAAGCCAGGCGCAATGTACGACCTCTTCCCTCCCCGCAGGCAGCGACTCGATTGCGGCCACCTACTCAGGGGATAGCAATAACGCGGGCAGCAGTGGCACGCTGACACAGGTCGTTAACCACGCAACCTCGACTACAACCGTTACATCCAGCGCGAACCCGTCCACCTCAGGTGAATCGGTGACGTTTACCGCAACGGTGGCGCCGGCGGGCCCACCCACGCCGACTGGAACGGTGGGCTTTACGTCAAATGGAACCGCCATTTCGGGATGCTCGGCGGTAACTCTTTCAGCTTCGCGCACTGCCACCTGCACCACGTCTGTTTTGCCGGTTGGGACTGAATCCATCAAGGCCGCATATTCGGGCGACAGCGACTATTCCAGCAGCAGCGACGCCCTGGCGCAGGTTGTCAATCGGGCAGCTTCTGCGACAACGCTCACCTCCAGCGCGAACCCGTCCACTGTCGGCGAATCCGTAACCTTTACCGCGACGGTCGCGCCGGCGGGGCCGCCTATGCCGACTGGCATGTTGAGTTTTACGGCGAATGGAATCACCATCACAGGCTGTGCGGCCGCTACACTTTCTTCTTCACTCACCGCTACGTGCGTAACGGCCGCGTTGCCGGTCGGGACGGAGTCGATCATTGCGACCTACTCGGGTGACAGCAATTACCTCGGCAGCACCTCAAGTTCGGTGTCGCAGGTGGTGGATAAGATTGTCACCTCAACGGCCCTGGTCTCCGCCACGAATCCCTCGACATCCGGTCAATCGGTGGTTCTTACCGCGACGGTAAGTGGGGGAATGTCGCCGACCGGCACAATCGGCTTCACCGCAAACGGCGCCGCCATCAGCGGCTGTGGGTCGGTGGCGCTCGCGTCCAGTCGGGCGCAGTGCACTACTTCCTCACTGCCAGTGGGGGATGACACGATCATGGCGGTCTACTCTGGCGACAGCAATAATGCAGGCAGCAGCGGCGTTTTGATCCAGGCGGTGAACAGCACCACGCGGACGGCAACCACCATGACGCTGGCTTCCAGCCAGAATCCTTCAACCTATGGACAATTGGTGACGTTGACTGCAACGGTTTCGCCGGCCGGGCCGCCTGCGCCTACAGGGACGGTAGCCTTCGCATCGAATGGAACCGCTATCTCGGGCTGTTCGGGTGAGGCCGTATCCTCGGCGCATACGGCTACGTGCAGCACCTCTGCGCTAGCGGTGGGAACTGGCACCATCGCGGCGACCTATTCGGGTGATCCATACTATCTGCCCGGCAACGGCACATTCACGCAATTCGTCAACCCGGTTGCTTCCGCCGTGCAATTTATTCCGATCACTCCCTGCCGAGTGGTGGACACGCGTGGCGCGGACGGCCCATACGGCGGGCCGGAACTTACGGCTGGCGAAACGCGCAGCTTTGCGATTCCATCCGGCCCGTGCGCGGGCATTCCCGAAACCGCCACAGCCTATTCTGTTAACGTTACGGTTGTTCCACCAGGGCCGTTGGGCTATCTGACGATTTGGCCCACGGGTGAGGGACAGCCCGTGGTATCCACGCTCAATTCGCTCGATGGCCGGATCAAGGCGAACGCGGCAATCATACCGGCAGGAACTGACGGAGCGGTCAGCGTGTATGTCAACAACGCGACCAATGTGTTGCTGGACATCAGTGGTTACTTCGCGGCGAGTAACAGTGTGTCGCTCGAGTTCTATCCGCTAACGCCGTGCCGCGTGGCGGATACGCGCAAGGCCGATGGGCCGCTCGGGGGACCCGCCCTGGTCGCTGCCACTGAACGCAATTTCCCGGTCTTGTCCAGCAGTTGCGGCATTCCCAGCACCGCGCAGGCGTATTCGCTGAACTTTACGGTGGTGCCGCCGGCAATTGGCG
>JBEKOS010000146.1:0-9039 GCA_049521535.1 Terriglobales bacterium
CTCCGCTCTCGCGCCAATATCACTCGCTGAAATCGGCCGCTTTCAACGATTTTTGAACCGTTCGTCATCTAAGCGGGCCACTGGTCATTATTTTCCCCATCAACTGCGTGTTCTTCGTGACACTGCCAACAGAGGAGAAACAAATGACCACAAATAATTCCGCCAGACCAGCTACCTGCTCACGTTCTTCGAAGCAGTCGCTTAACATTGCCACCATGGTAACGATATTCCTTGCCGCCATCGGACCGAGTCTGAACGGCAGCTCTACTCCACACCCTTCTTTCCGTGTAGAAGTCACCGGCCATGGCAGGCCCATGATTCTTATACCTGGACTGGCTTCCTCGGGCGACACGTGGAAGAGTACCGTCGAGCATTTCAAGGGCGAATACGAATGCCACGTTCTCACCCTGGCAGGCTTCGCCGGTGTACCGCCGATCACCACTCCATTGCTGCCGGCAGTAGACAACGAACTGGCGGCGTACATCCGTGACAATCATCTGGAGAAGCCCATCATCGTGGGTCACAGTCTGGGGGGCAATTTGGCGCTCCTGTTCGCGGTGGAGCATCCGAACCAGGCCGGGCCCTTGGTGATCGTGGACTCGCTGCCGTTCCTGGCCGGTGCGTGGTTCCAGGTGAAGACGCTCGACGAGGCCAAGCCCATGATCGAGTCGATGCACGCTTACATGGGTAGTCAAAGCCTCGAGCAGTACGAAGCCTACGTTCGCGCCGGCGCCGCCACAAAGTATATGGCCACCAGCCCGACTGACTGGGAGACCATAAAGCAGTGGGGGTTGGCCTCAGATCGGAAGACGGTTGCCGATGCCATGTATGCGCTCTTGAATGAGGACCCGCGTCCGGAATTGGGCAAGATTACCGCGCCCGCACTGGTGCTAGGCACCTGGTCGGGCTTGCACGAGCAACTCAGTGCTTATGGCAAGGATGCGCCCCGCGAACAGTTTATTCAAACGTTCCAGGCGCAGTATCAAAACCTGTGCCAGTTGCATTTTGCCATGGCGGATTCGGCGCGCCATTTCATCATGTTCGATGACCCTCAATGGTTCTTCGCCCAGGTTGACGCATTTCTTCGCGATCCCGGAAAGATGGTGCAGGAGCGCGGTTTCGACGCTCCCGGGCGATAATGGGAGCAATTCAGCGACTGGACTAAGGGAACGACGATAGGACTCGGTGACACGGTGACTTGGAGACCAAGAACCTGGAAAAGATGATGCAAGGCAACGCCACGACAATCCCGCGAGAAAGTCTCCAAGCCGCCGAGGCCCGAGCTTCCCGGGTCCCTCCTGCAAGGCGGGCTTATTGGATTTGTCAATTCGCCGGCTGGGTATTCTTTGCTTTATATGTTCTCACCGGCTACCTGGCGAGCACGAGGCACGCGGCCCAGGCGAGCCTGGCGGTGTTCATCCTGCTGTTTATCGGCGGCTTTTGCCCATTGTTCATGCACGCGGTCCGTTGGTGGATGTATCAGCATAACTGGCGGAGCCTGCCGTTCTCCCGCCTGCTGGCGCGCATCATCGCAGCGGTAGTTGCCCTGGCAGGTTTCTTTTCCGCGCTGGTGCTGCTTTTGGAAATTCCGGTGTTTCACCTGGTGCAGTGGGGCGACTGGCGCGTGGGTGGAACGATTGGAATGATCGTCGGCTACGCCGTGGGTCTAACGGTGTGGTTCGCCATTTATTTCGGCGTGCAGTCTGCCCGCCGTCGCCGCGCGTTGGAAACCCGCGCACTCGAATTGCAGGTGGTGGCGCACGACGCCCAGCTTAACGCCCTGCGCGAGCAGTTAAACCCTCACTTTCTTTTCAACTGTCTGAATGGTTTGCGCGCATTGATTCTCGAGGATCCGCCACGGGCGCAGACCATGGTGACACGCCTGGCTGGTTTGTTGCGTTATTCCCTGAAATCCAACCATGGGCATACCGTGAGGCTCGAAGAAGAGATGATTGCGGTTCGGGACTATCTTGAGCTCGAACAGATGCGGTTCGAAGAACGCCTGCGCGTGCGGACCGACCTCGAGCCGCAGGCATTGTCCGCGCACGTGCCGGCAATGATCGTGCAGACCCTGGTGGAAAATGCGCTTAAACATGGAATCTCAAACCTGCCGGAGGGCGGCGAAGTCAGCGTAGCCGCTCGTGTGCAGCAGGGCGCACTGGAGGTCTCGGTAAGCAATCCGGGATCACTCGCACAGAGAAACGATGGCGGCGGCGTAGGGCTTCGCAATGCGCGGGAACGGCTGCGCCTGCTTTACGGAGAGGCAGGTTCACTTACTGTGGCGGAAGCCGGGTCGATGGTCACTGCGACGCTAAGAATCCCGGCAACCGAACCGACAGCGACTTAGCATCGTCCCGCCTGCATTCGTCGGGGGCGCTCCCGGCCTTGTCTGCTGGTCCTGGGTGATGGGGGGAACACGGTGAAGGCATTCCTGGTTGATGACGAGCGGTTAGCGCGCAGCGAGCTGAAGCGGCTGCTGTCAGCTCATCCGGATATTATCTGTGTCGGCGAAGCGCGCAATGTCCAGGAGGCAGAACGCCAATTGCGCTCGTTGCCCGTTGACCTCCTCTTTCTGGATATTCGCATGCCGGGGGCGGATGGATTTGAACTGCTGGAGAAACTGGATACCGTTCCCGGTGTAATCTTCACTACCGCCTTCGATGTGTACGCCGTACGGGCCTTTGAGGTAAACGCTCTCGACTACCTGCTCAAGCCCATCGAGCCTGAGCGCCTGGCGGCGGCGCTGGAACGAGCGCGAAAGCAGCAGGCGGCAGTTCCGGCGAGTGCGCAGCGCTCTGCGGCGGCCGGTTCAAGCCTGGACCGTGTATTTGTGCGCGAGGGCGAACGCTGCTGGATCGTGCGCCTGCATGACATTCGCCTGTTTGAGTCGGTGGGAAACTACACTCGTGTATACTTCGGATCCAATCGGCCCCTGGTCCTTAAGTCGCTCGGGACAATGGAAGAGCGAATCGATCCGGCGATGTTCTTCCGCGCCAGCCGCAGCCACATTTTCAATCTCCAGTTCGTTGAAAGGCTTGAAACCGAAGTGGACGGAAGCTACATCATCCACCTGCGCGGCGGCCCACGAGTAAGCTCATCGCGGCGCCAGTCGCGGAAATTGCGCGAGATGCTTAGCTTGTGAGCAGCCTGCTTGCATCTAAGTGGATTGCTATGCGAATCCTGAAGCTCGTGCTTCCTACAACAATCCTGTGGCTTCTTCTTACCCCCTCCTCTCAAGGGCAGGTCGAGGCGTGGTGGCTCAAGGCCAAGCCAAACCCTGTCGAGGTACGTTTCATCAAATCCGCTTACGCGGATTACATGTTCTATCTGCTCTATCGCAACTCCGGAAACTTCAAGGATCTGGAATCGGCTGTACCGCTGGGCGATATCCCGCAATTGGACTCCCTCATCTCCCTCCCGGAGCAGCTTGCTTCCGCGCAGGCCACCTCCTATGGCAAGGTTTACGAGTTGGCGGCACAATATCGCGAGTTGACCGGCAGAGTCTTGACTGAGCGAGTCAAGCCGCCTGACCGCGGCTGGGAGACCCGCTACAAGATTCTGGTCTATAGCGACGATCTGCCGCACTATGACACGCTCATGAATATCCTGGCGAGAGGCGAAGCCGATTTTCCGGCGTTTGAGAAGTTCTGGCAGGAGAAAATCGCACCCGCGGAAGATCAACAGATTGCGGTATGGCAGCAACAACTGACGGATTGCCGGCCGTTCGACCAACTCCAGCAGCTTCTCCGGATTCCCTTTCCTTTTGACAAGATCGACATTGCTGCCATCGCCCTGCATCTATCCGGAAGTGGCAGTACTGATCCGGCCGGGATCTACACCAGCTTGTTCCCCAAGCCGAAACTGGGCTGGGTGATTGGCCACGAAGGCACGCACCTGTCCATCGACGAAAACGCCGGCGCCAACTGGCAGGCGAATCCGCTGGCCTCGAAGGCGATCGAGTTGATGAAACAACGCGGCGGCACCGCCTCTGATATTGAGGAAGCCCTGCCTCTGCTCCTGCAGGTCAAGCTATCCCAAACCTGCGGCACCACCGACCTTGATTACAGCCCTACCGCACACATGGAATCCTCGCCGAAGAAAGAAATTGTGCAGGAAATGGAACGCGGATGGGTGAAATACCGAAAGAACAACTACGAAGAAAACGCCATTCAGTTCTTGCTGACCAGCGCCATCAAAGCGCTACAGGCTGCATCAAGCGGGGGAGGCGCGAAACCGGCCACTCCCTAGACCGCCGGCATCCAGGGAAGCCCCGGACTTCAGAGGGTGCGTGAGATCCAGAATAATTGCGCAGCTCCCAAGATTTGTAATTCTGACGCCCGCCAAATCCGCGCGAGTGGTTTTTCCGCGCGAGCGTTGGCGGGCTTCAGTATGACGGCGGACGGGTATGAATCGAGTTCTCAGGCACCCTCTTTAGTCCAGGGTCGCGGCGGACCCCGGGGACGCCGCATTGCGGCTCTTGCGAAATATTTCCCGGTTCCGAATTGCATCAGCAACCGTCTAATAAGGGCTCAAAGCAGTCATACTTGACCCCGCAGGAGACGAAATGCGAATTCGTAGCTTGATGACCACTTTAGCCGTTGCCCTTACGCTGGTCGGTGCGGCGGGCGCCCAAACCCAGACCTGGACCATTGACCCCATGCACAGCGCCGCTCACTTTTCCGTGCGCCATGGCGGCATCTCTACTGTCCGAGGCTCCTTTACCAAAATCAGCGGCACCGTGCAGTACGATCCTTCCGCTCCCAACAAGACCGTTGTCGAAGCGACCATCGACGCCGCCTCCGTCGACACGGGAGTGGCGCCGCGCGATAACGACCTCCGCGGCGATTCCTTTTTCGATGTCGCCAAATATCCCACGTTGACTTTCAAGTCGAAGCGGGTGGAAGCCGCGGGTGCAGGAAAGCTAAAAGTCACTGGCGATCTTACGATTCACGGGGTCACGAAGGAAGTGGTGCTGGACGTAGACGGACCCGAGATTCAGAAGGACCCTAAGGGACACATGCACATGGGCGCAGCGGCATCCACCAAGATCAATCGCAAGGACTTTGGCGTCAGCGGCGCCAGCATGATGGTCGGCGACGACGTACCCATCACCATTGACCTGGAACTGGGACAGAAACCTCCGGCCAGCTAGCGTAGCGGCCCGCATACTGCTTTACCGTTAACCCCAAGCTCTTGTCCTCCTGAGCGAAGCGAAGGATCTATGCACTTTGCCTGCAACAGAACATAAACCCTTCGCTTCGCTCGGGAGGACAGAGGTATGGCCTTTCCCTTGATTTCTGTGCGGAGTTTTGCTTTCCCTCTGCGTACTTTGCGTCCTCTGCGGTGATGTCTTGGCTTGATCTGCAAGCAAATTCTATGACATAAAAATTGGCCGCCCACCGTGCTCATTGCGGGGGCGGCCAAACCAGGAGGAGGCTCCGGGGATAATCTCAGTCGTGCTCGCCGATGCGACAAGATGGGGAGTGCGGCGCACAATTCCGACGAAGGAGCGAGCGACGGATCGTGTGCATCCCGGCACGACTGAGATTATTCCCCGGCATTATGAGGAAGAATCGAACCGCTTTGTTGCTTCGGACACTCATGAACTATTTACAACTTACCGGATGAAGATTACGGCGTCTTTTCCAGTGCATGACATTTTATTCATAAGCCGGACAACCTCTCTGCTTCCCCAGACATAAGAAGTACAGTAGAAGCATGAACTGCAAGTACCGGGTGACTTCCATTCGCAACCGGCGCCGCGCCTTGGCTGGTCTCGTAGTAGCGTTCGTGATCGGATCGCTGGCTCCGGCGCTGATCGCGCAGACCTCAACAGCGGGCGGGTTAACGGGCAGGATAACTGATGCCTCGGGTGCTCTGGCTGCGAACGTCACGGTCACCGCGACCAGCCTGACCACCGGCCAAACCCAAACTGCAACCACCGCGGCGGACGGCACTTATAAACTCGATCTGCCGCCGGGCAACTACCGCGTGAAGCTTGAGGCGGCCGGGTTCAAGACGCGGGAAATTTCCTCCGTGACCATTTCCGGCGCCCAGCCCTGGATTTTGGACTCGACACTGGAAACCGGAGAGGCTACGAATGGTCCAGCCGCAACCACCGCGCCGGAACAGTTGCCCAACGCCCCTTCCAGCACCACCAACGAACCCTCGCTTTCGGATCTGGGTTTCCCTGCGGAGGTCACCAAGTCAGACCCCAAGCAACAGGCCCTCTTGGATAAGCGTACTCATATGTTGAAGATTCACCAGCGCATGGGCTTGATCACCGCGGCGCCGTTGATTGCCACCCTTCTCACCTCCGTCAATGCCGGAGGCCATAACAGCAGCTCGACTTCGCGGGATGTGCATCTGGCGCTCGGCGCCGTGACCGGTGACCTTTATGGCATTACCGCGTACTATGCGCTGCGCGCGCCTAAGCCGCCGGGAACCGTATCCAAAGGCCCAATTCGGTTTCACAAGGCCATGGCCTGGATCCACGGGCCGGGTATGATTCTGACTCCAATCCTCGGCGCCCTGGCCTACGATCAAAGGAGCAACGGGCAAAAAGTCACCGGCATCGCCTCCGCGCACGGGCCGGTCGCCGTCATCACCGCCGGAGCCTTTGGGGCGGCCCTGCTTTCCATGACCATCAAATTCTGAGCCTTGCTTATGAAGAAATTTCTCTTGTCGGTGTTCCCGCTGTTGGCATTTGTCACCCTTGCGTCGGCGGATAGCCAGTGGGTAGTCGATCAATCCACGCTCACCTACCACGTTTCCCATCCGCTTCATCAGAGCGAAGGCGTGAGCCATGCGGCGCGCGGCAAGGGGGTTTGCCATGCCGGGCAATGCGATTTCCTGATCGCCGTGCCCGTCAAGTCGTTCGACTCCGGCGACAGCAATCGTGACCTCCACATGGTGCAGGTGACTCGAGGCGCCGAGTTCCCTATGGTGACCGTGCGCACCCGGCTGCCGGAAACGGCGGCTGGGCTGGCAACCATCAACGCCGACCTGGAAATTCAGTTTGCCGGCCAGACCGCCCAGTTTAAGCAGGTCCCCTTCCAGTTGGTGACCAAGGGCAAGGAGATTCAGTTAACCGGCACCATTCCTGCAACCCTTGCCGATTTCAAGATCGATCCACCGTCGCTGCTGGCTATGCCCGTCAAAAACGAAATCCCCATTCGGGTTGACATGACCTGGCGGCCCGAGTGAACCGCTGCCGTTATGGGAGGTACGATTCTTTACTTGACCGGAGGAGCGGAGGCCATGACAATTAAGATCGCACTCAAAATCCTATCGAAGTAGCGACCAGCGTGCGAGCGGCCGGCGGGCGAAAGCTCGCTGGCCGTTTTCTGATCCGCGCTCATCCGGGTAAATCTGCGGCGAGGGCCCGGGGTTCGCCTCCCAGTCACCCACTCTCCCTGTCGCTTTTCTCTGTGACTCGTCGCCTCTTTGCTGGACTTGCCTTTCCCGTGAGTCCGCTCCGGCGAAATAAATACCCCGACGTTTGCTCTTACGCGGTCGGGAGACTATCCTGCTGAATACCGGCGGTTCCAGCGCTCGGATGTCTGGCCATGCCCATTACGCGAGGAGCTTCCGGAGGCCCTTCCATCACCGGCAAATTCCTTGCCATCATTGGTCTGTTTGCTGCCATTGTCGTCTGCTTGTTTTATCTGGGAGCACTCCGGGTCGAAATCCTCGCCGGTGTGCGCGCCTATGTGGGCGGCGAAGGACTGTGGTCAAAGGCGGAAAAGCGGGCGGCCCTCAGCTTGTTGGAATACGCCGAAGACCACTCCGAAAGCGACTACCGGCAATACCTCGCTGAAATCGAGGTCCCGCTGGGTGACCGCGAGGCGCGCCTGCAGTTGGAACGCCCTGTTCCGGACATGAGCCGCGTTTACTACGGCTTTGTGCAAGGCCGCAATAGTCCCGAAGACGTGGAGAACATGACCAGGCTCTTCCGGCGATTTGGCCGCATCGGCTACATGAAGCAGGCCATCGAAATTTGGCGGGCAGGCGACAGGTACATCGACCGACTACAGGGAATTGCCGCGGAGCTTCGTCAGGAGGTGACTTCCGGTCACCCGGACCCGGAGAAGATCCGCCGGCTTACGGAACAAGTGGAGGCCGTGGACGAGGGAGTCACTCCGCTGGAAGATCAATTCTCCTATACGCTCGGCCAGGGGGCCAGGTGGATTAACCGCGTACTGGCAATCGTCTACTTTGCCGCCACGGCGGTGATGCTGCTCGCCGGAATCGGTTGGTCGGCTGCCGTGGTTCGCCAGGTAAAGGCGGTCGAACGGGAACGCCTGGATGCCGCCGAGGTTCTGCGGCGAAGTGAGGAACGATTCCGCCACCTCATACAGAACCTGTCGGATGTGATTTTCGTGGTTGCCGCCGACGGCAGGTTGCTTTATCACAGCCCTTCGATCGAACGCATTGCAGGATATCGCGCCGCCGATCTGGAGCGGCGCAATCTCCTCACGTTTATCCATCCGGATGATGCCGTGGCTTTGCGCGCTTCCTTGTCCAAGGCCGTACAGCAGACCGGCACAGCCATCGCCTCGGATTGCCGCTTTCTACGCCAGGACGGCTCGTGGGTTTGGCTGGAGTCTGTCCTCAGCAGCGTCCTCGGGGACCCTGCGGTGGGTGGAATTGTAATCACCTCCCGCGACGTCACCGGCCGCCGTGCCCTTGAGGAACAGGTCCGCCAGTCGCAGAAAATGGAGGCGGTCGGGAGGCTTGCCGGGGGTATTGCCCACGATTTCAATAACCTCCTGATGATCATCCGCGGCTATGCGGAGGTTCTACAGCACGAATTGGGAGAAGCTTCGGGCGCGCACCTGCGGCTGGAAACGATCGTCCAAACCACGGAGAAAGCGGCCAACCTGACCCACCAACTGCTCTCCTTCAGCCGCAAGCACGTTTTCAACCCCCAGGTGCTCGATCTCAATGTCTTGCTGGCCAACATGGCACAAATGCTCCGCGGCCTCGCCGGCGAAGAGATCCAATTGACCTTCAAGACGGCGCCCGATCTCGGCAGCA
>JBEKOS010000147.1:0-10342 GCA_049521535.1 Terriglobales bacterium
GGTGTTGCCGTCTTTGTCCGTTGGAATGCCCGATGGCCGTCCCAGGATGCGCGTCTGCTCGTCGGCCATCTTGAGAAACAGCAGGAACGTCAACTGTTCGACGTAATCGCCGTACGACAGGCCGTCGTCGCGCAGCAGGTTGCAGTAATTCCAAAGCTTTTGAACGATGTCGTTATTGGTCATTAGTGTCTCGGAAGTCCTAAACAGACGGAACTCGCCCCCGTCAAAGCCCATTACCCTTTGCGGGGGCCCATCGCCGATTCAACTAAGCAGGTTCCGCTTGATTTTGGCGTTTCGGAAGCTGGCTATAAGCGCTTCAGAAGTCTTGTCATTGCCTGGGCCAGTAAGTTGCGGCGCTGTTCTAGAAATTCGTCGAAATTCTCAGTCCTCCATAGTTGAGGATTCTCCGGAATGAAATGCGCTTTGCGCATTTCTTTCGTCGTCTCGTTCAACAGATATTGCGAAGGAGGGGCATCTAGGATATCGACATTCTTCCCTTGGCTCAGGAACGTCAGGTTCGCGATATCGTTGATGTCGCTCCGAAAGTCTGCCGGACTTTTTCCGTTCTGCAAATACGACTCCAAGAGCGGCTTGTTCTTGTTCATATAATCGAACGGGAAGATATGGTGTAGCTGAATTTCTCGCGGCTCAAGCTCGTCGAGTCCCGGTCGCTTACCCGTACCCCAATCCGTCGCTCTTCGCTGCCGCATAAGGACGTACATTAGCAATACAAGCACGTTTTTCGACGGCAGGCCGCAAACTTGATCCGGCCTCACCTTTAGGCCTCGGTAGTATTGCTTTGCTTCACGTTTGACGGAGTCGACCAGATTCTCAAGTCCTTGCCGCGGAGTAGATGTCGAGTCAGTCAACGCTCGGAAGTCCCTTTGAAGAGTCGATTCGCCAGACGCCCCATAGTGCTCCGACAGTTGAGAAAGAAGGAAGAACCGGAGGGCGTTGCGCTCCAGTGGTCGGCTGCGTGCGACTTTTGCCAGACAGTAGATTACAGGCACCAGAGCGTTCTTCGATGTGACAAACTTCGCTTTGTCGAGATCGAGTCCACTCTGCAGAGCCCGTATCATTCGGTCGATCGAGGCTCGGGCCTGGCGCCAGGTCTGATTAAGGTGAGCTCGCGAAGGGTGATCCTTGGCGATCTTGTCCGCTAGTTTTTTGATTTTCGGGACGTTGCACTCGATTACCGTTATCGAACGCATGAGGAAGGTCAGATCAAGGTCGTAATGCTTTTGTGTAAGTTCGCGCCGATAATTTCTGAACTCACGCGTGATGCCCCTCCAATGTGGAACGATCTTTGCCAGGTGAATTTCCGCCCCGGTTAGCGGCGTGCCCGCCGAGTTCACGCGCGTAAATATTTCTCCGACCGTTGCATAGTCACGATCTCGGATTATCTGAAGCGGAAACTTGTAGTCACGAAGGCGCTGCACATACGATTGAATATCCTCACCTGCTTCCGCCGGAAGTGTAGCGACCTGTGGTTCGAGTCGGAACGATCCGTCGAATAGCTTGTTGAACAAAACCCATGGGAATCCGTCTTTCTCTCGGGGTTCCCAGAAAATCAGCGCCCCACATGGGTAAGGTCGTCCTCGAGTTGCCGCCAACGCACCTCGCGCGTCCGGCGGCTGCGCACGTCCACAAATTCGCCCTTGGAGACCTTGGAGCCTTTGCTGCTGATCACCGTCTGAATGCGGTAGACATCGAAGCCCACATTGACGCCGTCGGCAACCGCCTGCTCGTGGTTGTACTCCATCACCAAATTCTGGTTGAAGAAGCCCAGCGTCTGCTTGGAGGGCGTGGCCGTAAGGCCGATGAGGAAGGCATCGAAGTAGTCGAGCACCTGCCTCCACAGGTGATAGATGGAGCGGTGGCATTCATCGGTAACGATGAAATCAAAGGTCTCAATCGGCAGCCGTGGGTTGTACGTTACTGGCACCGGATCGGGCGACAGCTTTGACGTGGCGAATCCCGATTCCTCCTCCAGCGAAGGATCAAATTCCGATTCGCCCTTCAGCATGGAATAAAGCCGCTGGATGGTGGTTATGCAGACCTTGCTTACGTCGTCCAGCCGGTTCGACTTCATGTGCTGGACGTTGTAAAGCTCGGTGAACAAGCGCAACTCTTCCGGGGTGCGGAAGGCCTGGAACTCTTTCAGAGTCTGCCGGCCCAGGTTGCCGCGGTCGACGAGAAACAGTACGCGATGGGCGCCGGCATGCTTGATCAGCCGGTAAATGAAGTTGCAGGCCGCGAAGGTCTTGCCGCCGCCGCTGGCCATCTGGATGAGCGCGCGCGGGCGATTATCGGCCAGCGAGGTCTCCAACTTGCGGATGGCAGTGATTTGGGCGGGGTACAGGCCTTCGGTAATCAGCTCCGGCAGATGGCGCAGTTTGGCGCGGAGGGTTGAACCCGGTTGCTGCAATTCAGCGGTAAGCCATTCGGTAAGCGTTTCCGGGCGGTGGAACCAGAAGACGTTGCGGCTGCGCGCATCCGGTTCAAGCAGGCTGGTGAAGCGGGTCTCGACGCCCGTGCTTTGATAAAGGAAAGGCAACGGACGGCGCGGGCACGGGAGTTCAGGCGGGAGGCCCTCGCTGTATTTCGCGGTCTGGATTTCGACACCGGTAAGCGTAGTGCCCTCGCGTTTGGCTTCGACGACGCCGGCGGCCATGCCATCGACGAAGAGCAGATAATCGGCTTCACCGGTTCTCAGCGGAAATTCGCGGACGGCCACGCCCGGGGCCGCCGTGAGGTTTACCTGGTCGCGGTTCTGCACCGCCCAGCCGGCGGCGGCCAGCATGGCGTCGATTTTCTCGCGCGCGAGATCTTCCGGGGTTATTGGCATGAATGGAACGGATTATAGGCGAATTTCAGCCGTCCTTACTGGACTCTTGATTCTATCGCCATGCGTTCCCCGGATTGAAATCCGGGGCTTAATTCAGCCTGTCGCTCCGCGACGGCATTGGGCTTGCACACTGCAAGCTGCGGCACCATGCATCGATCCTTCACGCCGCAAGGCCATATCGTGCCGGGCGCAAGTGACTACGGGGCGGCGTTCAGATGACAATGGCATGAGCCGGCGCATTATGTCAATCACTGCGGCCGAATGAAAGTGACCTATCTTATAAGTGTCGTATAATTATCTGCATGGCACAGATCACCATCTATTTGCCGGCAACCTTGGAGAACCGGGCACGGAAGACCGCAAAGCTTCGCGGCTTGTCTGTCAGCCGTTGGATCGCCGATCAGATCGTCCACAATTTGGACGATGCCTGGCCTAAAGGCGTTTTGGCTGCTGCCGGCGCAATTCCCGACTTTCCCGACCTTAAGGACCTGCGTCAAGGGTATGGCAAAGACTCACGGCGGGAGCCGATTTGAATGATTCTGCTGGATAGCAACACGCTCATTTACTACATTCGTGGCGTCGAACCGGTAGTAAAACGCTTCCAAGCCGCCAATAGAAGCGAGTTGGCGATTCCCAGTATGGCTGCGTACGAAATCGAGTATGGGGCCCTCAAATCAGGCTCCACCCGCCGGAAGGACATTACGAAGGAATTACTCGCTGGTGTAATTCAGGTTCCATTCGATGCCTCTGCCGCAAGCGAAGCGGCTGTTATTCGAATCGAATTGGAGCGAAGAGGGCTGGTTATCGGTCCGTTGGATCTAATGATCGCGGGATCGGCCAGGAGCCGAGACGCGGTCCTGATAACGTCGAATACGCGAGAATTCTCGCGCGTCAAGAATCTTACTGTGCAGGACTGGATGCTGTGACTTGCAGCACGTGCCATTCGGCCCCTGACTCCTGACTCCTAACTCCAAACTTCATTCTTGCCTCTTGTCTTACAATAGTCACCACCGTGGAAAGCACCCGCTTCGAACAGCGACGGCTTGCCCTCCAGGCAGTGTTAGGCGATCGGCTAAGTATCCTTGGCTGCATCGGCGGGGGAGGCATGGCTCAGGTATTCCTGGGTCAGCACAAAGTGCATGGCGGACTGCTGGCCATCAAAGTCCTTTCGGAGTCCCTGGCCGGCGACCCGCGAATTGTCGAGCGCTTCCGCATGGAAGCAAAGACGGCCGCCCTGCTCACCGGCCATCCCAACATCGTTCCCATCTTTGACGTCGAAGTGAACGAAAGCACGGGCCTGTGCTATATCACCATGCAATACATCGCCGGTGAGGACATGAGTTCGTTCCTCAAACGAGTGGGACGAGTACAGCCGGCTACGGCGGCGATGAACGTAGTGGCGCAGGTGGCAGAGGCCCTGGATAGCGCCGGCGCCAGCCGAATCGTGCATCGAGACTTGAAGCCGGCAAATATCCGGCTGGATCGCTACGGTCGCGCCATCGTGCTTGACTTTGGTATTGCCAAGGCCGCTTCGGCAACGGATGGGCTGACCCGTGTCGGAGAGACGTTAGGCACGCCATTTTATATGTGCCCCGAGCAGATTCAGGAACTGCCCTGTGATGCGCGCAGCGATTTGTACTCACTCGGCTGTGTCCTTTTCGAAATGCTGACGGGCAGGCGTCCGTTCCAGCCCTACGAGGATTCCTTCCATAGCGTTCTGAGCGCACACCTGTCGGCCCCGGTTCCTTCGGCTCTCGAATTGGATCCGACGATTCCGCCAGTATTTGGCAGCGTTGCTGAAAAACTGATGCGAAAGGACCCTGCTCATCGCTTTCAGTCGCCGCGAGAACTGCTGGATGCGCTACGCGCACTGGGAATCAACTCCGGCCCGGGCGAGCTTAGACCACAACCGGATCTCGATACTGAGGCTTGGATCGCAGCCCACACACCTGTCGCCAGGAGTGCGCCGCAAACCGTCAGTCAGCAGCCCTCGGTGGCCGGCCCACGGACTTCGGACTCCGGACTTGGAGATTTGCCTACCGTGCCCCCGATGGCACGAGAAAGTGCGCAAGAAAGAGACCTGACCGCGCTTTTAGCGGGTCCATCGGATGGGGCGGCCGTTGCGAGCACCGCGGAGGCGATCGCGCGCCCGGCACCCCTGGTTGACAGTCCGAAGGCCGCACCGCTGGCGGCAGAGGAACACCGACCGGCGACACCCCCATTGCCTCGCTGGTTGTGGATCATGTCGGCGGTGGTGATTATCGCTGGATTGGGAGCAGTAGCAACGATCATGATTCGGCGGCAACATGCACCTCCGGAATCGGGCGCGCAAGCCCAACCACGGCATGAAACTGCGGCGTCGATCCCCTCGCGCTCGTTGCCCGAAACGCTGGAGGACCACGGGAGCATGTTGCTGGTACCGGCAGGAGAATTTGTATTCGGCGATGATAGTCAGGATTCGCCCAATCCGAAACAAAGGATCAGCCTGCCGGCATACTACATCGACCAGACCGAGGTGCCGAATCGAGAATATAAGAGGTTCTGTGAGGCGTCCGCTGACCATGCACCCAAGTCGTGTACGACATTGGGGCGGGAAGAGTATCCTGTGACTAATGTGACGTGGGAGGATGCCAATGCTTACGCGCAATGGGCGACCAAGCGTATACCGACTGAGCAGGAATGGGAAAAGGCGGCGCGTGGCTCCAACGGCCAGGTCTATCCGTGGGGAGACGTTCCCTGGACGGATGGAGTGCCGGACGAGCTTCAGCTTGTGACTTACGGGAATGAGCACAAGAGTCCTGTCGGCGCGCTGAATATGGCCGGTAATGTGTGGGAATGGACTACTACCCCATTTCCTGCGACGGAGCGATATTATGCACTTCCTCAAAATGCGTCCTTCTCACACGATTGGTACGTGATAAAGGGAGGAACGTTTCTGAACGCAAAGACGTGGGGTTTTTTCCGGACGTTTATGAGATTTGGTCAGCCCAAAGACCAACCTGCGCTCGCGACCGGATTTCGGTGTGTAAGAACAGCAGCGAGTAGTCAGTAGGTAGTAGCTAGTAGTCAGTCAGCAAAGAGGATCTCGCACTATGAGAATGAATAAGAACCTTGTGTGTGTCTCCGGTTTTTGGCTTGTAGCTTGCTGCTTGCTGCTTGCTGCTGACGCACTGGCGATACAGGACTCTAAGCCTGGCTCAGAAGCTGGCGCGACGCCGCAGCTCAATGCGCGCGATGCTTTTTGGTCGGCGGATGATTTGGTAGGCGTCCAGCCGAATCCGGCGGCCAAAGGTGCGGCCACGAAGAAAACGCCAGTCAAGAAGCAGCAAACGACTTCCCAGAAATCAACCACCGGCAGCAGCGGCGTCGCGCCTGATGAGGTCGCGGCCATGGGCTACGGCGCACGCCCGCAAGTCATACATGCAGCCAACAAGATGCTGGGGCTGCGCTACACCATGCTTAAGGAAGATGCGGACGGCAACTTTTCCGAGGTGCTTCCCTCGACGGTGTTCCACAATGGCGATCACATCCGCGTCAGCGTGATGTCCAATGAACCGGGTTACCTGTACATCGCCGAACAGGGCACCAGCGGCGAGTGGAAGATGCTGTTTCCAAAGGACGGCGTGGATAATCGCATTGACGCCGGTTATGTCTATCAAGTTCCAAAGCAGGAGAGTAAGAGCTTCGAATTCCACGGCCAGTCCGGGACCGAGCACTTGTTCCTCCTGCTGGCCCGCAAACCAATCTCGGATGCGGAATCGGTACTGAAGCGCGCACATGACGAACCGCAGCCGGCACACGCCGGGGAGGCTCCTGAGATGGCGAAGAATACGATGCCTGATACGGGACAGCCCATGCTCCAAAGCCGCGATCTGGTTGAAACCCAGGTAGACGACACGGCCCAGCCCGCGGCCAAGGCGCAACCATCAGGCGAAAAGGCGGTTTATGTCGTCAATAAGGCTTCCAGCAAGGACGGCGGCGCTATCGTCTTTGCCGATCTTCCTCTGGCACATCAATAAATCGCTAGCGGCCTGTAGCTAGCAGTTAGTAGCAAGTTGAAACAGCATTCGGAAATCTTATTGGGCGGAAGCACTGCGCTACTGCGAAGTAATTGGTGATGGCATGCATCCCAACAAAAAACGTGCAGAAAGCGGATTCAAAAGACCCAATTGCTCAATTGCTCACCTAGTCGGTGTGTTTCTCTGGCTGAGTGCCTCCACCCTATGCTCGTATGCCCAGGCGCCGCCTGCTTCCCAAGCTGCACTCCACATAATCGTGCAGAAACGCGAAGGCAACGCCGCCAGATTGATGTCGGAAAAACATGTCTTCCAGCGCGGCGACCAGGTGCGGTTGCGCGTTCGCTCCGATACCGACGGTTATTTGTATGTCCTGAACCGCAGCTCGTCGGGAACCATGAGCGTGTTGTTCCCCGCGCAGGATACCGGAAGCACTCGCATCGAACGCGGCCATGAATACACACTGCCGGCTTCCAGCCTGCGATGGTTCACAATTGCAGACCCGCCCGGTTATGAGACGCTTTACTTCCTGGTCTCATCCGAACCCACGCCACGCGCGAAGAACGCTACCGGTGTTACTCCGCCTCTGGTTAAACCTCCCAAGAAGACGCCGGATGCAGCGGACGGCATGGTGCCCCGTTGTAACGACGAGATGTTTCGTGCCCGCGGCGACTGTTTGGACCTGGCTGCCGGACCTCAGGCAGTGGACTCCGCCGATCCTCTGCCGGACTCGATGAATGCCATGTCTGGCGCCGCGTCGCGTGACATTAATGTGAGCGAAGAAGGGCAAACCGTGACCGTTACGCCGGGTAAGGGTGCGGGGCCGGCGGTGATTTATGAATTTAAGATAGCCCATCGGTAGGGGGAAAAGACTTCGAGGCAGGAGAGCGGGGAGACTGGTGGACATGGAGATAAAGCAGCAAACCGATTCCCGAGTCACGAAGTCGCCGAGCCCCAGTGAAGAAGGCTTGGGGACGAGGAAACCGGGGGACGGGGAGACCTGGAGAAGGGGAGGGTGGGAGAACGGGAGACTGGGGGATATGAAGACAAGACCACAAGCAAGCTGCCGAGTCCCCGAGTCGCCAAGCCTCCGAGTCGCTCTCTTTGCCTTGGTATCTCTGTGCCTTTGTGTCTCTGTGCTCGGCTTGACTGTTTCCGCCCAGCAACCGCCTACGGCCCAGCAGCGCGATCTCTCTGAGACGCCGAACCGGCCCGCTGACGCCAACGCTGATGTAACCACACGAGTTCCCGCCGTCCCGGTGGTCCCGCGGAGCTATGCACTGGTGATTGGCGTAGCGCACTACAGCAAACTCTCGGCAAAGGCTCAATTGCAATATGCCGATCGGGATGCGGAATCGATTTACACCACATTGATCAGTGCCGAAGGCGGCCAGTTCCCTCCTGAGAATGTCCATCGACTGGTTAACGAAACCGCGACGCTTGCCAATATGCGCCACGAACTGGAGGAGTGGCTTCCCTCCGTGACCAAGCCCGACGATCGCGTGCTTATCTACTTTGCCGGCCACGGCTTCATCTGTCCGGCAGCCTGCGGGAACAATCTGGGCAAGGCTTTCCTGGGGCCGTACGATCTGGATCCTCATAACATTGCCGGCAGCGGCTATTCCATGGACGATCTCGGCAAAACCATCGGGAGCCGCATCAACGGCAAATGGAAGGTATTGCTCACGGACGCCTGCCACAGCGGAGCCATCATGCCGGAAGCCGATGCCGCCCAGGTAAACCGCAGCCTGCTTGACCTAAACCGATCTTTGTTTTCGCTCACCGCCAGCCGGGACCGCGAGCAGAGCTTTGAGGGCCCTGCCTGGGACGGTGGACATGGTGTTTTTACATACTTCGTCGTCCGGGGACTGGAAGGGGAAGCCGACACCTCCGGCGACGGAATGGTGACGGCCGATGAACTCGCCGAATACGTGCACACCAACGTTCGTGAGGCGACAAAGGGCCGCCAGAATCCCACCTCCGAACGGGGCAGCTTCGATCCCAACATGGTTCTCGCTTATGATCCGAGCCGCCGCAAAGCTGCCGCTGCCCCGCAGACTAAATTTGGCACGCTGGTCGTCGAAACCAACATGGACGGAACCGAGCTCTGGGTAGACGGGAAAGACGAAGGCATCCTCGACAAAGACAAGCCGCGCCGCCTGGAGGGTTTGGCGCCAGGACCGCACACGATTAAGGGCGTGCGCGCCGGATACGAACCGGACGGACCGCGCGAAGAGCAAGTCTACCCGGGGCAGGACACCACCGTTACCATTCGCATTTTGATTCCGCGAAAACACAATCGAGCCGCCGAAGAGCCGTTTGACCGTGGTCTGGAGTACTACAACAAGGGCTACGAAGCCAACTACCGGAAAGCAGTGACTGAGTTTCAGCAAGCCCTGCAATTGGATCCGCAGGATAGCCGTGCGGAGCTATATCTTGGCCGTGCCTACACCGGCCTCTATGACACGGAAAATGCCGCGGCGGCAATGAAGAAGGCCATAGAAATCGACCCTGATTTCTATGAAGCTCGCACCAGCTACGCCGCCGTTTTGCTGGATCGCGGGGACTTCGATGAAGCTGTGCGGCAACTTGATGTGGTCACGCGACGCGAGCCGGAAAATGGAACGGCCTGGTACCTGTTGTCGCAAGCCTATGTGCGCAAGAACAGTTACGACCTGGCAATCGAAGCAGGACGCAAAGCAGTGCAGTTCACTCCGGGAAACGCCGAGGCGCATTTGTGGCTGGCTGATGCCCTTAGATTCAAGTCGCAATGTCCGGAGGCAGAGCCTGAGTACAACCGATATCTGGCCCTGAGCAACTTCGACAGCGGCGCGCTGGGCAAAGTGAACTACTATCTGGTCGGCAGCTTGATTGGCGCCGGCGTCAAGAAACGCGCGGCACAGACGGATATTTGGAAGGACCTTCGCGTACAAGCCAAGGTTGGGCTTTGTGACTGCGAATGGATGCAGAAACGGCTGGATACAGCGCGCCAGTATTGCCAAGAGGCACTGTCCCTGGACCAGGCCGACATGTTCGCCAATTACCGCCTGGGACTCGTCGATGCGGAACTCTATAACTCACACGGCTCAGTTTCATTGCTCGCCGCTGCACGCAAGCATTTCGGCTCGGTCGTCGCCACCGATCCGGATTCGGTCGAAGCCGGCCGCGCCCGCCAGTACCTGGCTAACATCGATGCGGTGCTCGCGCAGCTTAAGTAGGACGCTGGCCACGGATTTGCACAGATATTCACTGATCTGAAAGATCTTCAGGTTTTCTATCCGTGAGAATCCGTGTCGATCCGTGGCGAAGTGCCGTTAAAGGCTGTCTTGCCACTTGGGGCTTCCCTCGCCCGGTCCGCTTCCAAACAGATGACGTCCCCAGGCTGCTTCGGCGAAGCGCAACATCAGGCAGGTAATGTTATCCTGGCCGCCGCAGTTCTTGGCCTCATCAATAAGCGCATCGCAAGCCTGACGAAGGC
>JBEKOS010000148.1:0-9018 GCA_049521535.1 Terriglobales bacterium
ATGGCATCCCGGGCATTCACAGCCAGGTTCATGATCACCTGTTCCACCTGGCCGGGGTCGACTTTAATATTCAATAGATCAGAGCCCGGGGCAATCAGCACCCTGATATCTTCCCCTATCAGTCGCGGAAGCATTTTCCCCAGGCTTCCGGTTACGTCGTTTAGATCAACCAGCCTGGGATTCATCACCTGTTTGCGGCTGAAAGCCAGCAGTTGGCGGGTAAGAGCGCCGGCTCTTTCCGACGCGTTCATAATCTCATCTGCCGCTGTTCGAACGGGCTCGCCTTCGGAGCTGCTGGATTGGATGAGGAAACTGTATCCGACAATGATGCTGAGGAGATTATTGAAATCGTGGGCCACTCCCCCCGCCAGCCGCCCGACTGCCTCCATTTTTTGCGAGTGTAACAGTTGGGTTTCCAATCGCTTGTGCTCAGTTATGTCACGCACAACGGTAACTACTCCCACAACCTGCCCATTGTGATCATGGATGGACGAAGCCGTTACCTCGACGTTAAGCGCTTTGCCATCTTTATGGACGTGGATGGTCTCCTTGGTCGCGCTGACGCCCTGGCGGGCGCTATCGATGGCGGTTGCGACCTCGTCTTCAGCGCCTTGCGGAAGCAACCGGCGCGCGTCTTGCCCTATCATCTCCGCTGCATCGTATCCATACATTTTCTCAGCCGCGGGATTCCAACTCAGGATTACGCCGTCGAGGTCTTCGCTGATAATCGCGTCGTGGGATGATTCCACAATGACCGCCATCTGGCGCAATCGCTGATTGGCGGCATAATGCTCGCTGACGTCGCGTAGCCGCACCGTCATGATCTTTTCGCCCGCCACGTCAAACTTTGAAATCGATGCTTCGGCGGGAAATTCTGAACCGTCCGCGCGCAAGCCGTAGATAGTGCCCCTCTCGTGAGCGGCGCGTAGCGCGTTATGGGATTCGCTGAAGACCTGCACGTACTGGTTATGGACGTCGCGAAACCGCTCCGGCAGCAGAATATGCATGGTCTTGCCCAAGACATCGCTGGCCCGGTATCCAAAGATCTTTTCCGCAGCAGGGTTGAACAGGGTGATGCACTGGCGTTCGTCGATGGTCACAATGGCGTCTTCTGAAATCTGTATCAAGCCTCCCATGCGTAGATTTGAGGCACGTAGCGCGCGTCCTGAGCGGTTAAGTGCGGCAGTGAGTCCAAATACCAGCAGGCACACTGCGAGGAAACCGGCATATCGCCCAATCACGATGCCGTTCCAGCCGCCTGCCGCCGCAGGATCATATACCAGCCTCCAGCCCAGCGTTGCGCTGAGTACTAAGGCGCATATCCCTGGTACGGTTCCTCCATACCACGCCGCCACTGCAATTGCAGCAAGGAAAAAGTAGTAGGGTCGGCTTGCAGATTCGGGAAACAAGAGAGTGATCGCCGCGACGACGATTATGGCAAACAAGCTCACGCCCCAGCGAAGAGCCAGATTGCGCTCCTCGACTGGCGGCAGCCGGCGGAGACGCGAAGTCTTGTCACGGCCGCGGCTGCGATGGTGCGAAACTCGTTGCTGTAGCTTAACTCCCAATTGCGTGACCTAAGCTCCCGGTTGGATTGGATGGCTTACCAAACTCTCCTGTGGTACGCCGCGCCGGGGCCTGCATACCGGTCGATGCTCGGCATTGGCGGTCGCTCGCTCTATGCGGCCACGCAATGCCTGCTTCGAAAAAGTATACTTCGAATCCGAACGAAGACTATAGCGAAACAAGGCTTACGAAAGTAACGGAAGTACACCATCGTAAATAGCTTTAGGAATGGAGTTCAGTCGGGGAACCTTCTGCAGACTGGGGCTATAGAAGACGGCTCAGTCTTCTTCTCCCACTCTAAGGACGGCCAGGAAAGCTTCCTGAGGAATGTCGACTTTGCCGATCCGCTTCATGCGCTTCTTGCCCTCCTTCTGTTTTTCCAGCAGCTTGCGCTTCCGGCTGATGTCGCCGCCATAGCACTTGGCAATCACGTTCTTGCGGATGGCTCCCACGGTTTCGCGGGCGATCACCTTGGCGCCGATGGCGGCCTGGATGGCGACTTCGAACATTTGCCGCGGAATCAGTTCCCGCATCTTGCTGACCAGCGCCCGGCCGCGCTCGTAAGCAAAATCCCTGTGGATGATGATCGATAAAGCGTCCACGGGCTCTCCGGCGATCAGGATTTCCAGTTTCACCATCGATGATTCCCTCAACCCGGAAAAGTGATAGTCAAGGGACGCGTAACCGCGCGACATGCTTTTCAGCTTGTCGTAGAAGTCGAGGACCACCTCCGTCAAGGGTAGTTCGTAGTTCAGCATCACCCGGCCGCCGGTGAGATACTCGAAGTTCTTTTGTTTTCCGCGCCGGTCCTCCACCAGCTTGAGAATCGCTCCCACATATTCTTCGCGGGTGATGATGGTGGCAAGAATAATAGGCTCCTCGATCTTCTGTATTTCGCCCTGGCCCGGCCATTTCGATGGATTGTCAATTTCCGTGACCGTGCCGTCGGTAAGCGTAATGCGGTAACGCACGCTCGGCGCTGTGGTAATCAGGTCAAGGTTGAACTCACGCTCCAGGCGCTGCTGAATGATTTCCATGTGCAGCAGTCCCAGAAAACCGCAGCGGAAGCCGAACCCGAGGGCGGTCGAGCTCTCCGGCTCGTAAAAGAAGGAGGAGTCGTTGAGCCTCAGTTTTTCCAAAGCCTCGCGCAAGGCGGTGTGCTCATGCGAGTCCACGGTGTAAAGGCCGGCAAATACCATGGGCTTCACATCCTCAAAGCCTGGCAGCGGCTCGATCGCCGGACGGTCGTTATCCGTGATCGTGTCGCCGATCTTGGAATCGGCAACGTTTTTCACGTTGGCCATCATAAACCCGACCTCGCCAGCCGCCAGTTGCTCGACCTCCACCGGCTTGGGCGTAAGCACACCGAGGGTTTCCACCTCGAAGACCTTGCCATTGGAGAACAATCGGATCTTCTGCTTCTTGCGCAGCACGCCATGAAAGACGCGGACCAGCACTACCACGCCGCGATAAGGATCAAACCAGGAATCGAAGATCAGCGCCTGCAGCGGACTCTCGGGCGATCCTTTCGGCGGCGGGACCTTTTCAACAATTGCTTCCAGTACCTCCGGCACGCCCTGGCCGGTCTTGGCGCTGATCAGGAGCGCATGACTCGCATCCAGGCCGACGGCGCCTTCTATCATCTCCCGGGAGCGCTCGATGTCAGCGCTGGCGAGATCAATCTTATTGATCACCGGAATTATCTCGAGGCCGTGGTTGATTGCCAGGTAGGCATTGGCCAGTGTTTGCGCTTCCACCCCCTGCGAGGCGTCCACCACGAGCAGCGCGCCTTCGCAGGATTGCAGCGCCCGCGCTACCTCGTAGGAAAAATCCACGTGGCCAGGAGTGTCGATCAAGTTGAGCTGGTAGATCTGCCCATCGTGTGCCGTGTACTTCATGCGGACGGCGTGCGCCTTGATGGTGATGCCGCGTTCTTTCTCCAAGTCCATGGCATCGAGCACCTGCTCGTGGCCCGCCATCTCCCGCGCCGACAAGCATCCCGTCAGCTCCAGGAGCCGGTCGGAGAGCGTGGTCTTGCCATGATCGATATGGGCGATGATGGCGAAATTGCGAATGAATGCGCGGTCCATGAGAAACAGTCAGCAGCGCGTCCCGGCATGCCGGTGGTCGCCAGTGGCGGAAGTATTGATTCTAACAGTGGTCAGCGTCGCTTCCTTGGAGTCGTTACTTCCGGTGCTTGTGCGGTTTGGGCAGTGCAGGAGCCGGGAGCGGCTCCGGAGCTGGCGGACCGGTAAACTCCTGGGTTGGCGGTTCGGCAAAGATCTTCTTCAGGAACGCTGGGGGGATGCTGGCCTCCAGTATGGCGCGGCTCTTGTAGAGTTGCACGTGGAGCGATGAAAAGACCGCCTTCACGTCCTGATCGCCGCCGCCGGGACCCAGTTGGTCTTCCAGACTGTGAAAGATCCCGAGAAACGCTTCCACCTGGTCCGCAATCCTTTTGGCTTGTTCCGGATTTTCGGCAAATGCCTCAGCTCTAAGCTGAATAGAAGTGAGATATCGAACGGAACCGACGAGTACCGTATTCGAGGGAAAAAACAGATCGTAGCCCCCTGGCAATGTGAGTGGCGTTTCCTTGTTTCCGCCATCTCCGCTGCCGACCGCGGCAATTCCCCACAGAAGACTGCCAAACGGCACGCGCCGGTAATACTTGCGCACCAGCGTCGGTCCGCCAAATGGTAACGCAAGTTCTTTGTACCGGTCCACCATCGAACGGATAACCTGCGGGCCGTCCGTGTTCGACACCGCGGCAATGCCCACTCCCAGCAAAGCCACTCGCGCGGTGCGCCCTTCAAGCGGAATACTAAAGATCTCAACGTCACGGTACTTCTCGGTGGATTTCGCGATCTTCCGCAAATAGTCAGCGCCGCGCCGTGAATCGAAATGTCCACGGAAGACTTCCGAATAGCGGCGGATAGCCTCCGGCTGTCCCGAACCAGGCTCGGCGTCCACCAGCCGGGGCGCAGAATGAATGGCAAAGGCGGCCTCATCCAGGTCGCGCTCGAATTGAAAGCCGCTTTCCCGGACGAAAGTCTCATAATCCGGGTCGCGAGCCGGCGGCGCTTTGTCTCCAATGATCCCAAGCTGGCGTAGCGGCTTCAGATTGACGTAGACGTACGCATTGGCCTCGGGCAACAGGCGGGCGGGTTCGGGAGCTGCTCGCTTCCGCAGTATGAAGGCTACGGCAATGGCCACGGCCACCAGGGCCACGGCGGCAATAAGTCGAATGGTACGTCGTCGCATATTGGGAAAGCACTCAGCGATCAGCCGCCAGCAATCAGCCAGGCCGTCGCTCCACGGCCTTCCCCAGATTGCAATGTTACACGCTTCGTGCTGGCGCAGTCAGCATGCGGCGATTTTTTGCGGCAGATTAACGCGGATAGGGCGCGGATCCATCACCGCATCGAACTGTTTTAATCAGCCAGGAACAGAGCCTAACCGCCCTGGTTTAGCCAAGGACTCAACGAATGGCTACCAGCTTTCCGTCCCTTAGCGAGAACCGCTGGCCGCGCCACTCCACGGTGCGACCAAAAAAGCTCGTCATCCAGATAGCAAGCGCCAGAAAATCCCGGAGCGGAAGCAACCACAAGTCACGGGGAAGCCGCGAATCTTGCAGAACGCGTTTGCCCACTGACAAGGAAACCAGCATGCGGCTCAACGCAGCCAATGCCAGTACTCCCCACGCCCAAGTCGTGCCTTTCGATAGCAGCAAAGCGATAACGGCCCAGGGCAACGCAAAGGTTACGGCCAACCCGAGGTAGCCCCATTTGCGGGCATCGCGCACGCCGCGCGCCCAGCGCATCTGGTGGCGCCAGAACCCGCCGAAGCTGTAATTCGGCAGGTGTGTGTCTACTACCACGTCTGAGAGCAATACGTCATGACCGGTGGCCGCGATGCGCGCGCCGAGTTCATAGTCGTCAGCCAGATAATCGAGCAGCGGTTCGAACCCGCCAATTTCTTCGAGGCGCTGGCGGGGGAAGGCCAGCGTTGCCCCTAGGGCGAAGTGCATCCCCTGCAACTGGCGTGCAGCCAGCACGCCGGGAATGAAATCCGTGCTGATGCCGATGGCCTCGAGCTTGCTCCATAAACCTGTGGCTACGCCCCTGTACATCGATGTCACCATGCCGACGCGGGAATCGGCCATTGGGGCGATAATGCGACGTAAGTAGTCACTCGGTACGCGGATGTCGCTATCGTTAATGAGCAGAAATGGCTGGCGGGCACTCGGCAACATCTGCACCAGGTTGCTGACTTTCAAGTTGCTGCCGAGAACACGAGGACACTCTACCAACTCGATGCGTTGGTCCGGGAACTCGTGCTTAAGCTTCTTGACCATCGCTGCCGCCGGATCACCAGCATCGGCCACGCCGAAGATGATCTCGCAATCGGGATAATCCTGGACGCAATGGCTGCGGAGGGCGGCGTACATCTCCGGATCGGCGCCTCGCAACGGCTTCAGGAGCGATACCGGCGGCGTGAAGTCCGGAAGCTCGATCTTCTCAGAATCGCGCACGAAACGACTCGCGCTCCACAGGCACAGCAAGTGGTAGCCGACACCGCAGATGGCAAGCACTGCCGCAATCGCCGCAAAGACCATGGGTAATTTGTAATTGGTAATTGGTAATTTGAAAAGGAAGAAGGTCTTCAGTTGTTTTGAATTTATTCAGGCTCCAAACATTCCTCGTGCCAAGTTCCCGGTGCAAACTCAAGCTCGTAAAGAACATCTCCGCCGTGATAGAAACCTACAGCCCTCACGCGATCAACCTTGCCTGCAGCTTGTATTTGGAGATCAGAGATCGGATCGTGATATTTCCACTTTTGCTTGAATTGTCGCAGCCTTTCGAGCGCACCAATCCTGACTCTGGTTCCTACGGGGTATTTTTCTTTGTAACGACTCACGTTGTCGCTCGTTCCAATGTGATCTCTGATAGTCCTTGATCTTCTCAGCCCACTACCGAATTGTCAGCGTGGTTGCCGGAAAATTACAAATTACAATTTGCCAATAACAAATTAACTTATTCGTATCGCAATGCCTCGATCGGGTCCAGATTGGCTGCTTTCCATGCCGGGTAGATGCCAAATACCAAGCCGATAAACCCGGAACCGCTAAAAGCCGCTAAGGTCCAAAACATGGACATGCTGGCCGGCAGCGCCGAGAACACGATACGAATCGTGTAAGTTAGCGCCGCACCCACCAGGATGCCGATCAATCCGCCAAGAGCTGTCAGCGTTATCGCCTCCAGCGTGAACTGCAGCAAGATGTCCCCCTTGCGCGCGCCGATGGCCTTGCGGACGCCAATCTCTCGGGTGCGCTCGGTGACCGAAACCAGCATGATATTCATCACGCCCACGCCACCGACAATCAGCCCCACACTTGACACGGCAAACATGAAAATGAACACCGCCCCGGTGATCTGGTTCCAGAAGTCGGAGAGCGAATCCTGGGTGAAAATGGCGAAATTATCGGGTTTGTCGTATGCCACTTTCCGGCGGCGGCGTAATAACTCGCGAATCTCGTCCATCACGATGGGCATGTGCGCCTGGGAGTCTGCCTTCACCGAGATGAAGTTCTGCTTCTGCTCCGGATGCAGCTTCTTGAAAGTGAAGTAAGGGAAAAACACCTTATTGTCATCCGGATTCGACCCGCCGCTGAATACCGACTTTACCGGCTGGGCGACGCCAATGACGGTAAACAGCTCTCCGTCGATATTGATCTCCTTGCCGATCGCGCCACTGCCGCCAAATAGTTCGTTAGCCGTTTCGGAGCCGAGCACGATGACCGAAGCATGGTGGTCGTCGTCGGCGTCACTGAACCAGCGTCCGGACTGCATCTCAAAATCGAATACCGATTCCACCTGCGCCGTATCCCCTTCGAGGATGGTGTTCTGGGCGCGCCGATTGCCGTACTTGACCACGTAGGTGCCGGTGCCGAAACGGTTCTCAATCAGGCGCAGGCCAACGGTTGACGCCTGTACATGCGGCAACTCTCGAACGGCCAGGGCATCTTCGTAGGTGAGTTCCTTGCGGGTGCGCATTTCCTCGGTCATCATGCCGAAGTTGAAACCAGGCTCCTGATGGAAGACAAAAATAAGGTTGGATCCTATGCTCTGGATGATCGCGGAGACGTTGTCGTTCAGCCCGCGCACCACGGAAGAGATTCCGATCACCACCGCCACGCCGATCACGATGCCAAGGATGGTCAGCCCGGAACGCATCTTGTTCTTGACCAGCGTTTCCAGCGCCATGCGGACTACATCGATGAAATCGCGTTTCCTCATTGCTTAGCCACGGATTCACACGGATTGGACGGATCAGAGTCAAGGCCAGAGATCAGATCCGCGTAGATCTGTGGCAATCCGTGGCCAATACTCCTGTTCATAGCTCAAAGCGCAGCGCCACGATCGGGTCCAGATTGGCGGCGCGGCGCGCGGGATAAACCCCGAAGAATACGCCTACACTTCCCGCAAGCAGCAGAGCCGCCATGATTGCCCATAACGGGATCAACGAAGGCATACCAATGAGCGCCGTGACGGTTTTCGCGACCCCCACTCCAAGCGCCACTCCAAACACTCCACCCACCATTGCCATGGCACTGGATTCGACGAGAAATTGCCGCATCACGTCGTGGCGGCGCGCGCCCAGGGCCTTGCGAATGCCGATTTCGCGTGTGCGCTCGGTAACCGAAACCAGCATCATGTTCATGATCACGATGCCGCCTACGACCAGCGATACCCCCGCAATGGCGATCATGGCAATAAAAAAGCTGCCGCTGATATTCGTCCAGATGCTCATGAAGGATTGGTTGGTTTCGATGGAAAAGCTGTCGGGCTTTCCCGGCGCGTCATGGCGTTGCGAACGCATCAGGACGCGCACCTCGTCCATGGCGGTATCGAGTCCGGCGATGCCTCCCTGCGCCTTGCCGGCAATGCGGATGCTCTGGTGCTCTCCATATTGTTTGAGCCACGCGGAAAGCGGAATCATCACGTAGTTGTCGCGGCTCATGCCCAGCGTTTTGCCGTCCCGCTTGCCCAGCCCGATTACCCGGTAAGTCCAGCCGTCGACACGGATTTCCTTGCCCAGCGGGTCGACGCCCGGCATCAGCTTGTCCACGATGTCCTGGCCGATGATGGCCACGTTTGACGAGTTCTGCAAATCGAAATCCGTGAGCCCGCGCCCGCCGACGAGCTCGAGGTCATAAATGGACTGGTAAGAGGGAGTGAAGCCAAAGACGAAGGTGTCTGAACTGGATTGCTCTGAGTACTTGACCTTGCCGCCGGTCTGGAAGCCGCGGGCGGCGACCAGCGTACATGAGCGGCAGTTTTCCAACACGAAGCGATACTCGTCCAGCGTGATGTCCTTGCGCTTCTGCCCTTCCAGGAATTGACTGATGTTGGTGACTACCGGCGAAACCTTGTCCACGATAAACACGTCTGC
>JBEKOS010000149.1:0-8953 GCA_049521535.1 Terriglobales bacterium
GCATTGTCGCGACCGGGATCGCATGGCTGGTACCTAATTTTGCCGCGCTGAACGTAATTTCGCGCGTGGCCCACGACCAGCCGCTATCGGCTTCTCTGGTTCTCTATAACACCGCTTACGCGCTGCTCTATTCCACGGCCGCCATCGCTGCAGCGGTTCTGGTTTTTGAACGACGGGATTTGAAGTGACTGTCGACAAAGCCCATGCTTCAACAAGTTCAAGACCCCCATCTCTCCTCTTTGCAGCGGCGGCGGGCCCAGACTGGCACTGGCCATTGCTGCTGGTCATTCTGAGCATCGCTGCCATTCTGCGATTCCACCACCTTGAACGCCGGTCAATCTGGCTCGATGAAGGCATGAGCATTGGTATGGCCAGACTCAGCTTTCGAGGCATGTTCCAGGCAAGCATGCACCGCGAGATCAACATGGCGCTTTACTACCTGCTGCTGAAGCCGTGGCTGACAATTGGGCGAAGCGAAGCGTGGATTCGAGGACTATCCGTGCTTTTTGGCTGCGCGACGGTAATCGCGGTTTTCTGGCTCGGACGCAGGCTATTTGGCATACGTGCAGGGCTTTGCGCCGCTCTCCTGCTTGCGGTCAATACGATTCATATTCAGTATTCTCAGGAAGCTCGGGGATATGCTCTGGCTGGGCTGCTGGTGACCGCATCCGCGATTTCGTTGGTCAAGGCCGTGGAACACAGAAGCGGGCGAGGTTGGGCCTGGTACGCAATTTGGAGTGCGCTGGCGGTGTATGCGCACTTGTACGCCATGCTTGTCGTGATTTCGCAGTGGATATGGCTCGCAGCGAGCCGCACTCGCCGGAATCAGGGTTTCGGCGCAATGAGGTTTGTCTGTTACTTGCTCATCCCCGCTGCCACCGCCGTGCTCAAGATTGGCCCAACTCCGATCTCGTGGCTTCCTTCACTTAGTCGAACCACGCTTGTCCATACCCTGGTAGAGTTCGGCGGCGCCGGCCCCATTGGCCTGTGCCTTCTTCTGGCGGCAAGCGCCATCGCCGTGGTTTCGTCGCTGCGCAGCCCCGGTGAACTGCGTGCGGCCACGCTGCTGATTGCGGCATGGCTCATTCTTCCGTTCCTCATTGTGATGATCGGCTCCACGTTCCACCCGATGCTGATCGCGCGCTACATGATGGTATGCGTGCCCGGCCTTGTCCTCCTGGCGGGATCAGGCCTCGCCCGGCTTCCCCGCAGCGGAACCGTCGGCGGTCTCACCCTAATCTGCGGCCTGTCGCTTTGGACTGCGCATCGATCACCGGGGCTCGCGTTCGACGATTGGCGAAGCGCCACCAATTTCTTGCTTTCGCATGCGGGTCCTGGAGATGCTGCACTTTTCTACACCCAGCCGAGCCGGGCTGCATTCGACTACTACAGATGGCGCGACCGATGGCAAGCCGAATACCCAACGGTTGTCTGGCCTGCCCATGAGGAGGCGTGGCGCAACCTCGGCGTGGAACCCCTTGCCGAGGTGCTGCCCGGCATAGACTTGAGCCACCGCCGGCTGTGGCTGGTCCTGGCCCAATGCGGAGCACCGGATGCCCCGGATTTTGGCAGCAAAGCTTTGCGCGCGTGGATACGGCCGCAGTACGAACCACGAAGCATTCACGAGTTCACCGGCGGAATTGAGGTCATCGAGTATGAACACCGGTAGGAGAACACGAGATTAGATTTGAGATAATGCCCATTGGGCCTCGGCACTTGCGCCATAAGAATGGCCGGGGAGAAGATGACCGGACTGAAGTGGTCAAGCGGGCAGTTTTATACTCTTTTTGCCAGTCGATATGAACCGATGAGTCGCATCGCTTCCATTTGCGCAATCGTTCTGGTCGTTTCGCTGGCGGGCTCCATGCTGGTGTTGCACCGTCTGGATCAGTTGCGGGCCGGTACCACTCTTGAAGAAGTACTTTACATTCCATCCCCTAAGATACTGAAGCGCATTAGTCTTGGTTTCAACGGCCTGCTGGCCGACATCTACTGGACCCGCGCCGTGCAGTACTTTGGCAGCCACCACCACGATCACGCTTTGCGCTATGACCTCCTCGCGCCGCTGCTGGAGAGCACTACTGAACTCGATCCCCAACTGATTGCGGCCTATCAATTTGGCGCCATCTTTCTTGCTCAGAAACCGCCAGAGGGTGCGGGCGATCCCGAGGCGGCGATTGCCCTCGTGGAAAAGGGAGTTCGCGCAAATCCAAGCGCCTGGAAACTCTACTTCAACCTGGGGTGGATTCAATATGACCGCAAAGACTATGTAGGCGCCTCAAAAGCGTTCGAAAGAGCCTCGCAGGTACCGGGGGCGCCACCCGCGATGAAGGTGATGGCTGCGTCCATGGTGCAGCACGCAGGCGAGCGGCAGACCGCACGTTACCTTTGGTCACAGATTTACAACACCACCGAAGATCCAAGTATTCGCCGCAATGCCATTAAGCGCTTGCGCGCACTGCAGGTCGATGACGAAGTGGATGCGTTGGAAGGGGCGGTTCAATCTTACAAACAGGCTAGCGGGAGATATCCCACGGAGTTGTCAGAGCTTCAATCCGCAGGATGGCGCGGAGCCGTCGTCGACCCGCTGGGTCACCCTTATGTACTTAAGCCGGGCGGCCGCGTGGAAGTGCAGAGTGCAGGCGATTTGCCGTTTATCAGCAAAGGGCTGCCGCCAGACCAGAATCGCGGGATCGAAGCCTACGAGCATTGAGACCGCTACGTTACCGGGGAGCGTTGTTGAAATTGCAATCATGCAGACTCACGCGAATCGGGAGGTTCCGCTTGTGCGTCGTTGCAATCTCCGTCCTTCTCGCACCTCTGCAGGTTGTTGGGCAGCAGCCACCAATGGCTCCCGCGCCCGAGAGGCAATTGCCGGTCGCGGTTCTCTCTTCCCGGGTCGATGCGCACTATAACCAATTGCAAACTCTGCAGACGGACTTCGCCGAGACTTACTCCGGCGCCGGCATCACCCGCACTGAATCGGGGACACTTTGGCTCAAGCGCCCGGGCCACATGCGGTGGGAATACCACCAGCCCCGGGAAAAGCTGTTCCTGACGGATGGCCACACCGCATGGTTTTACAATCCGGGAGAGAGACAGGCCCGGCGGGCGCCGGTTAAGAAACTGGAAGACCTGCGCACTCCGCTTGGCTATCTTCTGGGCCGGACCAAACTGGAGAAGGAGTTTTCCGGACTTTCGATTGCGCCTGACGCAAAAGCAGAATCACCTGCGAACTTTGTCCTCCGGGGCGTACCGCGGCATCAGGTTGGAATCAGCAGCGTGGTGATGGAGGTTAGTCCCGAGGGTCAATTTGAACGCCTAGTGGCCCAAATGGATGATGGCAGCACCACGGAGTTCCGGTTTTCCGGCGAAAAGGAGAATTTGCCCATCCCGGACCAGCGTTTTCAGTTTTCTCCGCCGCCGGGTGTCGAGACCTTTGACACTGAGGATTTGGGCCAGTGAGCGGGTTGACAACTCCCCCGCACCCCCGTCTAAGAGATTGGGTACAATAGTCTTCAGTGACTTCCGGTACTCTTTTATTTCCTTGCTGTTCCCGATGACTGCGGGACAGTTGCGGAGAAATGGGAATTGAGGGACTGCGCCGTAGGCAGCCGGCAGGCAAACTTCCTCGCCCGGCCGATGGCTGCTAACCGCCTGTATGGCTGATTATCTGATTAAAGTCGCGGACGAGCGCGGGCATGTGAGCGAAAAGCTTGAGAGTGCCCGCTCAGAAGCCGAAGTGCGCGAGCGGTTCCTGCAGCAGGGCCTGCTGGTGGTCAACGTCAAGCAGCGCGGGCTGGTCGTAGGCGGCAAGGTCGCAATGTCGCGGCGACGCAAGATCAAGCTGGCGAGTTTCGTGGTCTTCAATCAGCAGATGGTGACGCTGGTGCGCGCCGGCCTGCCCATCCTCAACGCCCTCGACCTGCTCACCCGGCAGCAGAAAGACGAGTACTTCCGCTCGGTTCTGCAGGATGTGCGGGAACGCGTGAAGAGCGGGCAATTGTTGTCGCAGGCCTTCGAGCAGCAGGGAGTAATGCCAAAGCTCTACACCACCACGCTGCTGGCCGGGGAAAAGAGCGGCAACCTTGAAGAAGTGCTCAGCCGCTTTGTCCACTTTCAGCGTTTGTCGTTGTCGTTCCGGAAGAAGCTTATGGCTTCCCTCATCTACCCGATGGTCCTGGTGTCGATGGTGGTACTGACGCTGACGTTCCTGGTCACTTTCGTGGTGCCGCGCTTCGCCGACCTGTACAGCGGACTGGGAGCGGAACTGCCGCAACTGACTGAGATCATGCTCTCCATCGGCCTGGCGGCGCAGAAATACTTCCTGGTGTTTCTGGCGGTCATTATTTTGATAGGGTTTGGAGTCGTTCGCTGGTTTCGGACTGCGACCGGCGGGTTGCGCGTTGACCGCATGCGCCTGGCGCTGCCGATCATTGGCCCCATCTGGCTGAAATACCAGGTCGCTATGTTTACGCGCATGTTGTCGACCCTGCTGGCGGGAGGTCTGCCACTGGTCACCAGTTTGGAGACCGCAGGAGCCTCGATCCAGAGCCGCGAGATTGCGCTGGCGGTCAGCGCGGCCGGCCAGAGGGTTCGCGAAGGACAGCCTCTGGCGCGCAGCCTGGAGGAAGGCACCAAGTTCCCCGAACTCGCCATCGAGATGATTGAAGTTGGGGAATCCACCGGCGCATTGCCCCAAATGCTCACCTCGGTGGCGGAGTTCTACGAAGAAGACGTGGAGAACGCTTTGACCGCAGCTCTGTCTCTCATTGAGCCGGCGATTCTGGTGGTTATGGCAATTGTGGTGGCGTTTGTTTTGATCTCGCTGTACTTGCCAATTTTTAAACTGGGGGCGAGCGGAACTTTGGGATAGCACTCGCGGGCGGTGGCGGGAGGTGGCGGTTTAAAGCGGGATAAACGCACAGGAATCTTTAGTTTAAGAGCACTCAGCAGGCGACCATGGGCACTCAGCAGACACAAATCTTCGTAAATGGCGGCAACGGCCTGGCAATGGTCACGGCCACGCCCGCCGAAGAGGAAGCACGCGCCTCCGACCTGGCGCATCGCTATCACTGTGACTTCCTTGATTTGCGCAACTACCACCTCGACGCCGCTCTGCTCAAGAAGGTGCCGGTCGAGTTGATGTTCCGCTACAACTTCGTCCCGCTGGAGGAAGAAAACGGCATCCTGATTATCGCCATCGCGGATCCCAGCCGCCTGATGATGGTGGATGAAATCGGCCTCCTGCTCCGCAAGCGCATCAAGACCAAAGTCGCCACGCTCTCGCAGATCAATGACGTCCTGAAGAAAAGCGAGCAATCCCAGCGCGTGCTCGACGAAGCCAGCGAAGCGTTTACCCTCGACCTGGTCCGCGAGGACGAATCCGGCAACGAGAATCAAATCTCCATCGACCGGCTGACCGCTGAGGGCGAAATCAGTCCCATCATCAAGCTGGTGGATACCACCATCTTCACCGCGCTGGAACGGCGGGCCAGTGACATTCACATTGAAACCCGCGACGACTCCGTGGTGGTCAAGTACCGCATCGACGGCGTGCTGCAGCCGGCCATGGCGCCCATCGCCAAGGAACACCATTCCACCATCATTTCCCGCGTCAAGGTCATGTCGGAACTCGACATCGCCGAGCGCCGCGTGCCGCAGGACGGCCGTTTTCGCGTGCGGTACAAGGGCCGCAACATCGATTTCCGCGTCTCCATCATGCCCTCCATTCATGGCGAGGACGCTGTGCTCCGCGTGCTCGACAAAGAGTCGATGAGCGAGAAATTTCACAAGCTCAATCTCGATGTGGTGGGCTTCGACGAGACCGACCTGAAACGCTTCCGGCGCTACACGGCAGAGCCGTACGGCATGGTCCTGGTTACCGGACCCACCGGCAGCGGCAAAACCACCACGCTGTACGCCGCGCTGAATGAAATCAAGACCGACGAAGACAAGATCATCACCATCGAAGACCCCGTTGAATACCAACTCCCGGGCGTCACCCAGATACCAGTGAACGAGAAGAAGGGGCTGACCTTCGCCCGCGGGCTGCGTTCCATCCTGCGCCACGACCCCGACAAAATCATGGTGGGCGAAATCCGCGACAAGGAGACGGCGGAAATTGCCATTCAATCGGCCCTGACCGGTCACCTGGTGTTCACCACCGTGCACGCCAACAACGTGGTGGACGTGATTGGCCGCTTTCTGCACATGGGAATCGAGCCTTACAACTTCGTCTCGGCTTTGAACTGTGTGCTGGCCCAGCGCCTGGTGCGCATCATCTGCGAGTTCTGCAAGCACGACGTGTACTACAACGACGAAATGCTGGAATCGAGCGGTCTGGATCCGAAGGTCTGGCACGACGTGCCGTTTAAGGAAGGCGCCGGCTGCATCGAGTGCGCCGGCACCGGTTTCCGCGGGCGCACGGCCATTCACGAGTTGCTCGAACTCAGCGACAGGGTGCGCGAAATGATTCTCGACCGGCGGCCAAGCTCCGAGATCCGCAAATGCGCCAAGGAGGAAGGCATGCACTTTCTCCGGGAATCGGCCATTGCCAAAATCAAATCCGGAACTACGACTCTAAAAGAGATCAACAAGGTCACCTTTATCGAGGCGATGAGATAGGACAGTGCGCTTGGACCTCTCCAAACTCGAAGGCTTGCTCCCCCGCAAGGGCGTTGAGCGACGGCCCATAATCGCCTGCGAATTCAGCGCCGTGCAGGTGGTGGTTGGGCGGGCGGCGAATGCCTCGCTGATGGACGTATCGGCGGTCCGCATGCTGCCTCCGGGGGCGATAGTGCCCAATTTGACCGGAACCAATATTGTGAGCCGGAGCGCGGTGCAGAGCACGCTGCAGGAGGCCATGCTGGTGGTGGGCAACCGCACCCGGGATGTCATCTTCGTTCTGCCGGATGCCGCCTGCCGCGTTGCCCTGCTGGAATTCGAGACCATACCGGACAAGCGCGAGGACGCCGAGGCCATTATTCGTTTTCGCCTGAAGAAGTCGCTTCCCTTCGACGTGGAACAGGCCCGCATTTCCTGGCAGGTGCAGCGCGTAAACGGCAAACTGACAACCGTAGCCGCGGTGATTTTGTCGACCGTGCTGGAGGAGTACGAGGCAACGCTGCGCGAGGCTGGCCTGAGCCCGGGCGTGGTGATGCCGTCGATTCTTGCGGCTTTGGGGCAGGTCGACACTTCCCTGCCCACGCTGGTCATCAAGGTTGATCCGAATACCACCAGTATCGCCATTGTGAATGAAAATGCCCTGCTGCTGATCCGCTCGCTGGACCACCCGTCCGGAATTCCGCCCCAGGGCGCGCAACTCGCCGACGACGTGCATCCCTCGCTGGTGTTTTTTGAGGACACCTATGGAGCAAAAGTGGGGCGGATCCTGGTCAGCGGCATCCCGGATCTGGCCGAATTGAATGCCGCGCTGAGTGAAAGCACCGGTATCACGGCCGAGGAACTGGTGAGCCCGAGCCGCGTCGGCGCTGCCGCGGCACACCAACTGGCATCTCTGGGGGCGGTGGCGGGCGCCTTGGCATGACGAAACCGGCTGCCAACTGGAATTCACCCGGGCTGCGCTGGCTGGAAAGGGCTGAAGGCTGATAGCAAGCAAATGCGATTCAACATAAATCTCGCGACTGAACCCTACGTGGACGTCCACGAGTTTCTTGTCCGCCGCGGCATTGCCGCCGGGGTTCTGGCCATCCTGGCCCTGGGCCTGGTCTTCAGCGCCATCCATACCTCACGGTCGTGGCGCACCACCGAAAAGCAGGCGCGAAATCTGCAAAAACAAATCGACGCCCTGGATGGTCAGAAGGCCGAGGTGCAGGCGTTTCTGGAGCGGCCCGAGAATCGCGAGACCCACGAGCGCTCCGAATTCCTGAACCAGCTCATCGCCCGCAAGGCTTTCTCCTGGACGGAGGTTTTCTCCGACCTGGAGCACATTGTGCCGGGGCAAATCGCGGTGCAGAGCATCCAGCCGGAGATCAATGACAACGACGATCTCGAGATACACCTTATCTCGCTAGGCGCATCGCACGATGTCGCCGATGAGTTCGTGCATCGGCTGGAAACTTCGCCGCATTTCAAGAAGGCCAAGATCCTGGCGGAAGCACGCCAGGTGCAGACCGGGAGCGGATACAACCAGAATCCGACGCAGGCGGCTTCCTGGCGTTTTGACATTGTGGCCGCATATATCCCCAGTTTTGCCCGCCCGCCGGATAAAAACCCGGATAAGGATAAAGACAAGGACAAGGATAAGGACAAGACAACCGACGAGGCGGAAGCGCCGGCCGGCGAAAAGGCTGAAGCGGGACCGCCGGTTTCCGGCCCAGCGAAGCCTGCGGAGGCAAAGAATGCCAGACATTAAGAAAATGCGCCTCTGGTTTAACATCGCCTTCATCGTGCTGGGCGTAATATGCCTGGCCTCCGTCGGCGTGCTGGTTTCCCCGATCGGGCGCGGCTCCCGCTCCGGCGGCGAGCGCATCGCGCACCTGCAAGCGCAACTGCGGGCCGAAAAAAGCGAGATGGCTCCCCTGAGCGGGATTGACAACAAGGTGGTGGAAGCGGGAAAGCAGATTGGGGAGTTTTACGACGCCCGCCTGCCGGCCGCCTATGCCGCCATTTCCGAACGCATGAACAAGGTGGCCACGGAAAATGGCGTGCAACTGACCACCGAAAGTTATCAGAGCAAGCCGTCAACGCTGCCCGGACTGGAACGGCTGCGCCTTGACGCCACCATTACCGGCAACTACCTGCAGGCGGTCAGCTTCATCAATGCGCTGGAGCGCGACCCCATGTTTTTTCTGATCGATGGCGTGTCTCTCGGCGAGCCACAGGCCGGCGTCGGCATTCGCCTGCAGATCAAGGTGGAGACCTATCGCAAGGAGAGCCTGCCGGCGCCGGCGGCGTAAACTTTTAGCAGGACAAATGTAGCGCCGGTCTC
>JBEKOS010000150.1:0-8929 GCA_049521535.1 Terriglobales bacterium
TGATCTGCATCTGCCATCTGAATGGTCATTCACCAGTATCGTGGCCTCGCTCTTCTCAGGCTCATCCCGCATTGGAATCACACCTCCCGTCCAGGCTCATCTTGCATTGGAATACTCTGCCAGCAGCCGGGCAGACTATAATCGAGCTGTACTCATGAACCTGCGAGATATAGTTTCGGGTTTTTTCTTTGCCATTCGCCGGCAGGCACCCGCCCAGGCCCGGCCAAGCCTCTTTGGCTGCGACTAATCGTTTCCTCCAGTGAACCGCTCGTTTCTCGCGGACTTTCGTCAGCCAGAAACAAACCCAGACGGCGCGGGTCGCACGCCCCCGCCACAGCCTGCCAGAGTCCGAGGTTTCAAATTCCAAGGAGTAATTATGACTACCATGACATCTGCAACACCAGCTCTTCATACCCAATTGCCCGGTCCAAATGCGCGGCGCATTTTGGATGCCGACAAACAGATAATTTCGCCCTCTTACACGCGCTCGTATCCTCTGGTCGCCAAGCGCGGGCGCGGCGTCGTCATTGAAGACGCCGACGGAAACGAATTCCTGGATTTCTCCGCCGGTATTGCCGTGGTTTCTACCGGTCACTGCCATCCTGAGGTGGTGGCGGCGATTCAAAAACAGGCGGCGGAACTGATTCACATGTCGGGAACGGACTTCTATTACGAAAACATGGTTACGCTTGCCAACCGGCTTTCGGCCATTGCCCCCATGCCGGGCCCGCATCGCGTTCACTATGCCAATTCCGGCGCGGAGGCGGTGGAAGGGGCGCTCAAGTTGGCGCGCTATCACACGAAGAGGCAGACCATCATTGCATTTCACGGCGCCTTTCATGGAAGGACTATGGGAGCCCTGTCCCTCACGGCTTCCAAACCTCAGCAGCGCCGGCGGTTCGCCCCGCTCGTGCCGGGCGTGCAGCATGTGCCTTACCCCAACGTGTACCGCCGGCCCGCAGGCACAGATGCCGGTGAATATGGCGCCGAGACAGCGCGCTACATCGAGGAGCGCCTGTTCAAGACCATGGTTCCGCCCGAAGAGGTCGCGGCCATTTTCGTCGAACCCATGCAGGGCGAAGGCGGGTATTTGGTGCCTCCGCCCGAGTTTCTGCGCGAACTGCGCCGCATCTGTGACGAACACGGCATCCTGCTGGTTGCCGACGAAGTGCAGTCAGGCTGCGGACGCACCGGAAAATGGTGGGCCATTCAGCATGCCGGTGTGGAGCCCGACATTATCTGCATTGCCAAGGGAATCGCCAGCGGCATGCCCCTGGGCGTGATTGTCGCCAAGGCCAGTGTGATGGACTGGGTCCCCGGTTCACACGCCTCTACCTTTGGCGGTAACCCGGTATGCATCGCCGCCGCCCTGGCGACGCTCGATGTACTCGAGCGCGAAGGCATGAAGAATGCCGAAGTCGTGGGCCGTCATATTATGGACCGAATTCGCACCTGGCCGGCCAAGCATGCGCTGGTCGGCGACGTCCGCGGACTCGGCTTGATGATCGGGATTGAGATTGTCGCCGATCAGAAGACCAAGAAATTCGCTGCCGCCGAGCGCGACCGCATCGTGGATTTGGCTTTTGACCGCCGTGTCCTGCTGCTCGGCGCCGGGGCAAGCGCCATTCGTCTTTGCCCGCCGCTGATCGTTACCAAAGCACAGGCGGATACGGTGCTCGACGTACTGGAAGAGTGCATCAGCATCGTTGGCAAAGACGCTCAGGCAGCCAGCAGAGCGTAACGCTACCGTTGAGGCCACGGGTTCGCGCAGATTCGATGCCTTTAGATCAGCGTCCTTCGTGTGAGTCCGTGGCCATTTCCCCCGTCAGTGTTGCCCCTCAAGCCCTGTCCTTAAGCTTACAATGACAGGCAAGGGCGTCTTGTGTTCGTAATAATGGTCATCGTTATTTTCGTGATCTTCTGGGGACTACTGGGATCAGGTGTTTGGGGTTATCACGGATATCGAACCATTCTCGCGATCTTCTTTGCGTTGCTGCTTATCCTGCATTTCACTCTGCGCGGGAGCGCAAGATCGCGCTGAAAGCAGCAGTCAGCGGTCAGCATTTCAGACTGAGTCTCAGCAACGCTTCCACCCTGGCTCTTCTCGAGGCAGTCTTACGCGCCGCTCAGGCTGCAACTTGTGGAAGCCCAACTGAGCCGGAACAAACCGGCCTGCGATAATGCCCTATCCGTTTTGGACTGCCCTTTTGCTGACAGCTGGTAGCTAACTGCTGAAAGCTTCCTACGCCAATACCGGCTGAGGCGTCTCACTCGTAATTACCGCTTCGCGCAGGAACCGCGCCGCTTCCTCCGGCGGGGTGGGGTTAATGTAAAAGCCGGTTCCCCACTCGAATCCCGCCGTCTTCGTCAGCTTCGGCATGAATTCGATGTGCCAGTGATAATGGTCCTGGTGCGGGTCCTGGACTGGCGCAGTGTGCACCACCAGGTTGTAGGCCGGGTTATCGAGCACCTGATCGGCACGGCTGAGAAGGTCCTTGAGGGAACGTGCCAAATCGGTGAACATCTGGGTTGAGGAGTGCTCGAAGGCGCTCTCATGGCGTTTCGGCAGAATCCACGTCTCGAATGGAAAGCGTGGAGCATAAGGGGCTAGCGTCAGGAAGTTGTCATTTTCGCCGACCACGCGCACGCCGTTTTCCACTTCCTGAGTAATAATGTCACAAAAAACACATCGTTCTTTGTAAAGGTAGTACTGCTTCGCACCTTCGAGTTCGCTGATTACTGTGCGCGGCAAAATCGGGAGCGCAATCAACTGGGAATGCGGGTGTTCGAGTGAGGCGCCAGCCGCCTCTCCGTGGTTCTTGAACAGCAGGATGTATTTGAACCGCTTATCCTGACGCAAGTCCAGAATACGATCGCGGAACGCCCAAAGCACATCGGCCACGCGCTTTAATTCCATGGTCGCCAACGTAGCGTTGTGATCAGGCGTCTCGATAATGACCTCGTGAGCGCCAATTCCGTTCATCTTGTCAAACAGACCCTCGGCCTGGCGGTTCAGGTTGCCCTCGATGCCCAGTGCCGGGAACTTATTGGGAACCACACGCACCGTCCAACCCGGCGAGTCTTTGGCAGGCGGAGGACCGCCATTCGGATTGGAGCGATAAGCCAATATCTCCGGAGGCGTCTTGGATTCGTTACCGTAGCAGAAGGGGCAGAATCCGCCCCTCTGTTTAACTCCCTCGCGGGAAAAATCAGTGGGACGTTTGGCTCGATCAGTCGAAATAATTACCCAACGGCCGACAATGGGGTCTTTTCTTAATTCAGGCAAATGTCATTCTCCGGGGACGGACACGGTCCGTGCAGGTTTAAAAGATAATTAGATGTGATGCGGCTTCACCTGATTGATTTTAGCGCATGTGGATCGAGGTGGTCGTAGATTTACAAAGATTAGGGGCCAAGTCACACGAGCTCAAGTCCATTCGAGTGTGTGTGGCGTAAAATAATCCATGCGCTGTCAGAGGTGGAATTCATTTCTTGAGAGGAAATCGCCGTCATGAAACCTATTTATATCGCCGCCTACAACCAATCCAAGTTCGGGAAACTGATGGACATGCAAGTTCCAGATATCCTTGCCAACGCCGTCCATGGCGTTTGCCGCCAGATTGACGTTCCGCCTTCGGCCATTGATGTTGCCTCGGTTGGTTCGGCTTGCAGTTTCACGCTGAACGAACAGGGGTTGCTTGCCGGATTGCTAGCCATGGTGCCCGGCCTAGCGGGCAAGCCTATTGAAGCCGTCGAAAACGCGTGTGCCTCCGGCGGCATGGCGGTGCTCTCCACGATTTACAAGCTGCAACTCGGCATGGGTGAAGTGGGCATCGCGGTCGGCTATGAGAAGATGCGCGATGCCACCGGCAAGCCCGATGGGGCGTTGATCGGCAAGGTACTGGGCTACTTTTCCCATCCTGACGACCGCGTGGGCAAAACCTATGTCTTTCCTCACATTTTCGCCGAGGTTATGCGCGACTACATGAAGCAATGGGGCGCCACGGAGGCGGACCTGGCACAGATCGCTGTCAACGAGTATGCAAACGCCAAGTTCAATTCGTGCGCACAAATGAGCAAGGTGCAGATCACACTCGATCAGGCAATGAAGATTGAAGGCATCAACCGCTATGTCGTCGATGGTCTCCCGCTTAAGACCTATGACAGTTCGCAAATCACCGACGGCTACGCCGCCTTGATCCTGGCAACTGAAGAGGGGCTGAAGAAGCTTGGCATCCCCAAGACCGCCACGGTCGAAATCGCCGGCTGGGGACAGGCGACCGATCCGATTAAGCGCGAGGGCCGCGATGTGCTGCGGCCGGCCGGCGCCTACAAGGCCATGAATACCGCGTACCAGATGGCAGGCGTGAAACCCGCGGACGTTAACGTCGCCGAGGTGCACGATTGCTTCTCGGTGATGGGCGCCATCGGCACCGAAGTCATTGGCAAGGCCGAACCGGGCAAGGGCGCACGCTACTGGGTGGATGGCAAAGCCAACGCCGACGGTGAGTGCGGAATCAACACCTCCGGCGGGCTGATTGCGAAGGGACATCCGGTGGGCGCGACCGGGGTCGCGATGATTGGCTGGTCAGCACTGCAATTGCAGGGCAAGGCCCCCGCCGAGGTTCAGGTAAAGAACCCGCGGGCTGCTGCCACATTTAACATCGGCGGACCGATTTGCGCGTCGGTATGCACAGTGCTCAAGCCGGTGGCGTAGGCGTGGCGCTTTCTTGTCTTGACTGAAGCAGGCATGCTGGGCATGTTAGCGCTTAGCACTCAGCGTTCAGCGCTCGGCAAGAGCGAGACTCGGAGACACTGGCCAATGCACCAATGCTAATAGCTGAACGCTGACTGCTGAACGCTGACTGCTGAACGCTGACTGCTGAACGCTGACTGCTGAACGCTTTGCTTACGAGCTTTTTGCGTCTTCCGGCTGCAACCGGTCGATCTGCTCCTGCACGCGGCGACGGAATTCCAGCGGATTCGCAATGTCCGCAAAGGGCTCCGGGGTCCCGCCCACACCCCTAACGACAATCGTGCCGAAGCGAAGGATGCGTCCCATCACACTCTGGTCCACGCGGACGCTTTCGATCTTGGAGAGCATGATCTCGATCGATCGGCGGCTCATCAGCCCCACCTTTACGAGTACCCGTTTATTAGTCACCGCCATCTCCGTGGATGATCGTTTGAACAACCCGAAAACCACGATGACAACAGCAAGACCCAACAGGCATACGCCAACCAGAATGTAGGTGTTCGGTTCCATCCCCATCCGGGTAGGCGCCTGGCTGGGACAACTGCTCCCTTGCTTGGCCAGTTCGGCGCACAGATCGGAGTATTGTTCACGGTCATGGACTGCCACCGCAATAAGCCCGATGCCGCCGAAGCCAATGAGCAAGGCGAACAGCAGGTGCGCGAACATAACGACCCAATGCAGGCGCGTACGATATAGCACTGATTCACCTGAACTCAGGCTTTGTTCGATATAGCTCATGAGGATTTCACCGCCGTCTTGAGAACTCTGCCATTTTACCCTGCATCCAACCCACATCCGCCAGTGTCAGTTTCCGCTTGACACGGGATTTATACTATTTAGTAGTTTCGATTCACCACAACCTAGGAGAACCAATGAAGGCTTTCACGCTGACCTTTTTACCCGTCGATTCAACCAATGAGGTGACCTTTAGCGCATCGGAAGATGAAGAAACAAAGAATGTTACGCTCCATCTAAAGGGTGCTCAAGATGCTCCTGTAACCCTCGTCGCGGAGGATGCCGCCGTGCTCTATACTTCTCTGCAATACTTATTTGACACTATCAGGCGCCGGAACCGCCAGACCCAGGCGATTAACGGCTCCGAATCCTACGGACGTCCCCGGCCAATGCAAAAAGGTGCGTGAAGCTGAAGGAAGACCACGAATTCTAAGGGCCGGTAGCACGAAGCCAGATTCAATACCCTGGCAAGAGCTGCCGGCCCTGGTTTTTTGGTAAGTTCTTAAGTGCCATGCGACAAGGCGGGGTAATTCAAGCTGTCCAGCACGTGCGCCGCATGCGCGGCGGCGCCCAGGCGCACCTGATGCGAGCCGGGGACGATCAATATTACGTAGTCAAGTTTCAGAACAATCCCCAGCACGTCCGGGTATTGGCAAATGAATTTCTGGCTTCACGACTGGCAATTGAAATCGGATTGCCGGTGCCGGCTGCGGAGATTGTGGAGGTCGACTCCTGGCTGATAGCGAATTCGCCGGAACTCACGATCCTCTTGTCTGGACGCTCGATTCCCTGCCAGCATGGGCTGCAGTTTGGCTCCCGCTACGTGGTGAATCCCGCCTCCGATGCGGCACAGGTCTTCGACTTCCTGCCAGAAACCATGATCGATAAGGTAAAAGACCTGAAAACATTTGCGGGCATGCTGGCATTTGACAAATGGACGGCCAACGCCAACGGCCGGCAAGCTGCGTTCTGGAAGAAAGCGCGCGAGCGAAAGTACACCGTCAGCTTCATTGATCAGGGATACTGCTTTAACGCGGGTGAGTGGACCTTCGTGGATTCTCCCTTGCGCGGCGTTTATGCGAGAAACCACGTTTATGCCGGTGTTACCGGTTGGGAATCATTCGAGCCGTGGCTCAGCCGGATTGAAGAAATCGGCAAGCCCTTATTGGACGAAATTGCCGGCGCCATTCCGACAGACTGGTATGGCGATCAGGATGACCTGACCCGCTTGATCGAGCAATTGTGGCAACGGCGAAGGGAGGTACGCGGCCTGATCGAAGCATTCCGCACCTCCAGCCGCAACCCTTTTCCTGATTGGGGTCAAGGACGCGCTGCGGTGGTGAACTGAAGAGCCTCAACCGCGGATTTAGACCGAATCAAATCAGATAAGCGCAGATTCTCAGGAAAGTGAACCCGTTGTTTCGATCGGCGCGAATCCGTTTAAATCGGTGGTTAACCTATGCCAGAGCAACGTCAATGCGAATTCATGCTGGTTCGATACGTCCCTGATGCAGTCAAGGGCGAATCGGTAAACCTCGGCCTGGTCTTGCTTAACCGCGAAACGGGTGGCTACGAAGTTCGCTTTACCCGTGACACGCGTTCCCTGCGCTGCCTTGACCCTGAGGTGGATCTCGAGATCCTAGGGGCAATCGAACGCGAGGTCCGCGAGCGGCTCAACGAAGGCGGAGAGAACCGTGAGCGCATCCTCCATCTGCTGCAGGATTCATTCTCCAATGCGGTACAGGTTTCCGCCCCAACTGCCGTGCTCACCGAGGAACCGGCCCAAGAAATGGATCGGCTGGAAACGATATACCTGAAGCGGTTCCAGCGGGCTGCCAGGCGGGAACAATCGGGGCGGGCTGCGATCCTGGACAAAATGCGTAGTGCTTTTCAGCACGCCGGCGCATGGGATCTAATGCGGAAGGAAGTCCCGGCCGCCGACTACACGCACAAGGGTGACCCGCTCAAGATCGATTGCGGATACCAGCCGAACGGCGTGGTCAAGTTTTTTCACGCGGTCTCGCTGGCAACAAGTGTGGACACCGCTAAGGTCCTGGCTTTCAGTTACCCGCAGATTCGAGAGGGGGTGGCACGAATCAACCAGGCGAAGACTGAACTGACCGCTGTTATCGAACCAAACCTGCCTCACGCGGATGAAGCGATCGCTTTTGCGCTTGACACCCTCGTGCGAAGCTCAATTTTGGTTGCTACAACGGACGAACTGACGGGATTGGCTCAGCTGGCAGGAAGAGATTTACACGTATGAACCGACGCCGTGAATTGCTCCCTGGTTCCGCATGATTCATGCTTATCCGGGTTGATCCGCAGCGAAAAGCACTCTTGGACCTACTTCTGCTGCAAGAACTTCAACAGCTCGGTAAAATCCGGCTCCATGTCCTGAATGCCGTCCTTGATTTCATCCAGGTCGCACTTCAGATGTACCACCACCTCGGCCAGGGCTTCTCTGTGTGCCGGTGAAAGTTCCAGAAAGAGTGGCACCGATTCGGCCGCCAGGTCGTGGGCTAAACCGGCGATCTCGCCCAGATGATGCACCACATTGCTGGCCTGCACGCCGCCAAAGCCTATCTCGGCCATTCGGATACGCAACTGCTTTTGCAGTTCGATGATGCGCTCCGTGGTGAGATCATGCATAAACCAGCTTTCTGAACCCGGCCCGGCGTTTTGCCTGCCTCGCCGAGAGCCCGCAGCCAACAGCCGAGAACCTCGTCAGCCTATATCCTCATTCCAATTCTGGAGGAATTTCGCCACCGCACTCAAGAACTGGTCGGCAACAGCACCATCGATTATGCGGTGATCGTAGCCCAGCGAAATGTGGCACATCGAGCGGATTGCAATCGAATCCATTCCGTTCTGGTCGGTAATCACCACCGGCTGTTTCTTGATATTGCCCACTCCCATGATCGCCACCTGCGGCTGCATGATGATGGGCAGGCCAAACATCTGGCCGTAGTTGCCGGGGTTGGTGATGGTGAAAGTCCCGCCCGCCACCTCGTCCGGCACCAGCTTCTTGTTGCGCGCCCGCTCGGCCAGATCGGTGATAGCGCGTTGCAGCCCCAGGAAGTTCTTTTCCTCGGCATTCTTTACCACGGGAACAATCAGGCCCCAGTCGAGCGCCACGGCAATTCCCAGGTTCACATTGCGGTGGTAGTGGATGTTGTCGCCCTCAAGCGAACAGTTGATGATAGGAAACTGCCGAATTCCATGCACCGCCGCACGGCTGAAGAACGGCATCATCGTGAGCTTCGCTCCTGTGCGGCGTTCGAATTCACCCTTCATGCGATCGCGCAGGGTGACAATGCGTGTCATATCCACCTCGTAAACGCTGTGGACGTGTGCACTCGTGCGCTTGGATTCGACCATGCGCTCCGCAATCTTCTTGCGCATGGGCGTCATAGCGACAATCTCGCCGGGAATTGC
>JBEKOS010000151.1:0-8912 GCA_049521535.1 Terriglobales bacterium
ATCCAAGCATCAATCTTGGAGTGCAGTTCCGCCTGGAGTACCAGTGGTGGAAGTAGCGACTCAAATTTATGGCACTCATTGAATGTGTACCGAATTTCTCCGAAGGCCGCGATAAAGCAAAGATAGACGCCATTGTGGACGCCATGAAGGTCCCGGGCGTGTACCTGCTTGATCGTGAAATGGATCCAGATCACAACCGATGCGTCATTACGCTGGTGGGCGACCGCCAACCGCTGCTCGAAGGAGTGGTTCGAGGCGCGGGCAAGGCGGCGGAACTGATTGATCTTTGTCACCATACAGGTGCGCATCCCCGCATCGGCGCCACCGACGTTGTTCCCTTTATCCCCATCGAAGGCGCTTCGCTGGAGGACTGCGTCCAGATGGCGCGGCAGGCGGGAGAAGAAATTTGGCGGAGGTATCAGATACCCATCTATTTATACGAAGCTGCCGCTGCGGTTCCGGAGCGCCAAAATCTGGAGAACATCCGGCGCGGCCAGTTCGAGGGTCTGCGAGATGATATCCAGGTGAATCCCGCGCGCAAACCCGACTTCGGCGAAGCGACGCTTCATCCTACGGCAGGTGCAACGGTCGTCGGGGCGCGCAAGTTCCTGATTGCATACAACATCTATCTGAATACGCCCGAGGTTGCAATCGCGCAGAAGGTCGCGAAGGCGGTGCGTTTTTCCAACGGGGGCCTGCGCTATGTAAAGGGAATGGGCATCCCGGTTCGGGGACTGGCCCAGGTTTCCATGAACCTCACTGATTTCGAGCAGACTCCGATTGCGCGCACCTTTGAGCTCGTGAAGCGGGAAGCCGCCCGCTACGGCGTGATGCCCGCGTTCAGCGAGATTGTCGGTCTAATTCCCAAGAAAGCCCTGGAAAATGCCGCCGAGTGGTTCCTACAGATTGAAAATTTCGATTCCTCGCTGATTTTGGAAAACCGGCTGGCTGCCGTCATGAGCGGCAAAGTGGCGGTCGGCGGCCTGCGCGCAGGAGTTGAACCATTCATCGAACAGCTCGCCGCTCCGACGGCTACGCCGGGGGGCGGGAGCGCTTCCGCCGCTGTTGCCGCCATGGCTGCAGGGCTGTGCTCGATGGTGGCAGGAATGTCGCGCGGCAAGAAGAACTATCTTGCCTTTGAACGCGAGCTCAGCGAGGCGATTGCCAGATTGTCGCAATTGCGCGAGGAATTGAAAGCAGCCATTGATGAAGATGCTGAATCCTACAACGCCGTGGTAAAGGCCTATAAGCAGGCGAAGGATATGGATGCCCCGCGCGGCCAAAGCTTAATCGACGAGGCGCTAAAAGGAGCCATCCGCGTTCCTTTGGGAGTTGCAGAGCGTGCCCGAGAGCTTACCGAATGGGCTGAGCGCCTGCGGCCTATCACAAACCCAAGAATGGCATCTGACTTAACCGTGGGAGCTGCCTTGGCGCGCGCCGGACTCCAGGGTGCAAAGGCCAATGTTGAGATCAATCTCGAATCATTGACTGATGCGAACTTCAAGCAGGAGATTGGCTCACGACTGACGACCTTGGCCGTCCAATAACCAGGGTTCTTGTGCAGATTGGTTCGCTTCCGCCGCTTTCGTCCTGCGCCAGGGTTAGCTAGGATATGATTACAGTGCGTCCGGTATTGAGAGGCGTATGACCGGTTACCACGAAGTTTGCAGATGCAGAAGAGGTTTTATGAAACGACTTGAGTTGATTGCCGCATTCCTGTTGGTTTCTGCCGGTTCGGTATTGGCCGCGCCTCTGGCGACGGCCGGCCGGACAATTATCCCGAAAGAGACACAGCAGATTATCTGCGTGGACTATCGCAACTTGAAGTCCTCGCCCACCGCGGTGGCGCTTAAGGATCGTGTTCTGCCGCCCAACATGAAGGAGTATGAGAATGCCCTGAAGGGTCTCGGGCTCGATCCCGACAAGGACCTGGATTTGCTTACCTTCGTGTCTTTTCGCTCCGAGAAGGGCGGGTTGCGCCTGATCGGAATTGCCCAGGGACAGTTTCCCCAAAAGCAGGTGCTGGCTCGTTTCAAGGCCAAGAAGATCAAGGGAACGAAGTATCACACTACCTTGATCTACCCCCAGGACAATGGCATGAGCATGTCCTTTTTGGACGACAACACCATGCTTTTCGGCGATGACGCGGCCATTAAGGCGGCGCTTGACGCACGGGACGGCTACACCGAAACCCTGGCATCCAACCCTGAGCTCACTGACCTGATCAATTCGGCTGATACCGGGCCGGTATGGAGCGTGCTCGACCAGCTCGGTACGCAGAACATGATGCGCTCCGCCCTGGGTGATGCTTCAACCATGGCGGGCTACGATACGCTTAAGAAGCGCCTTGTGGGTTCGCGTTACGCGATGGATTTTGTCAGCGGCGTGACCTTTGACCTGAATGTAGTCACGTCGGATGCCATAACCGCCGGGGGCCTTGCGGCTCTGGTGAAGACCGGGCTGATGATTAAGCGCGCCACTGCGACCGGCGTCGACAAGCTCGCCCTGGACAATCTGACCGTGGATTCCGATGCCGCCCAGTTACGCATTCACTTCAAGACCAAGGACAACGATTTCCAGACGCTGCTGCATTCCGATCTCTTCACTGCAGTAGCTACGCACTAGAGTTTCTCGCGGTCATTCCGAGCGTTGAACGTTCGCAGGACGCCGATGTGGCGGTCTAAGCGGGCGAGGCAATGGCGCGGCGTTCGAGCCGGCGGATGGCTCTGTGTAACAGATAATTCGCGGCAGCTTCCGCGACCGCCTATGATGACTGTATGCAGGGTCCCTCCATAATCGATTCCCCCCTCCTTCGCTTGAAGAACTGGCGGCGACCTATGGCGTTTCCTTGGCCCATGCCCGCTGGGTTGAGAATCTTGTGCTGCGAAGCCATAATGGCGCGAGGCGCACCGCCGGATCTACGCGCACGAATGTGAGACTCGCAAGCAGGGTGAGAGCGGCCAAACATGCCAGGAAACAAGCACCCAAGAGATGAGGGGAATTCCGCATTTCTCAATGTTCCATACGATCCGGCGTTTGAAAAGCTCTATCTGGCCTATATTGCGGGCGTTAGCGCCTTCAACCTGAAGCCGAGGGCAACGCTCGAAATTCCCGGTAGCCTGCGGCGACTCGACCGCATCCTGGAACTTATACAAAAGTGCAGGTATTCCATTGGAGCGTTCTCATCAACCAACAGCATGCCTGGTATGTGCTCGAGACGGTCAAACACCGCGTTCCGAAGTCGCTAAGTGACCTGAATGGGACCGAGATTTATGTTCACGACGGAACCGTAAAAGGAGTCTTGCGTGAGCTGTCGAACGCCTTCGTGCGTCGCCGTGAACAGCCCACGGTTCAGCACATGTATGACATCTACTGCGGGCTCCGGGAGGGCTTGCCGGCGATTATGCAAAGCGCCGGGACGACGGACCCGTTTACCGCCCGGGTTTTCCAAGATCTATGCTTGGCCGCGCGCACTGAAAATATTCGATTGGGGAGACGCATAGGATGATTCAGGGCGGAGATAGCCAGGACTTCTTGTTCAAGGCGCCGGAACCGGTCGGCACCCCGGGAAAATAAAGTAGTCGCCGCCGCTGCGGTCAGGATAAAGAGTGTGGCGGGATCATTGCCGGCAGTTCCCCGCGCTTACGGTAAAACACTACTGCCAGAACAACGGCGACAATCGCGAGGCCAAAGCCAAACTCGCCTATGGCATAGTTCGTCAGGCGAGACTCCCTGGTTAGCGGATCGAAAAAGCCCTGAATAAAAATGTTGTGACTGGCGTGGAGTATCACTCCGGTCCAGACGCTGCCCGATTTCAGCCGCATCCAGGCATACAGGAAGCTGACGCCAACCACCAAAACGACGAAGCAGACCAGCGAAAATGTGACTCCGCCCTTGCCGTGATAGTCGAGAAAAATAATCAGCGGAGAGTGCCAGAGCGCCCAGATGACTCCGCTATAAATCGCAACGCGCGGAAACGATGTCACCCGCGCCAGTTCCGGCACAAGAAGGCCCCGCCACCCAAGCTCTTCGCCCATTGCGCCTACGGCGGAAGAAGGAACACCCAGGATCGCCAATACCGCAAAGTAAACCAGGATGGATCCTGCCGGTGAGGAGCCAAGCCCGAGGCGCGAAGCCAGCGCATGAGGTTCGGGCGCGGAGAAGCTGGCATATCCCGCCGCCCAAAGCGGCAGATAGACCGCGCTGGCATAAGCCAGCGGAATCCAGTAGCTGGCGAACTGATATTTGGTCCTGCCCCAACTCCATCCCTCGCCGCGCAGATTTCTCTGCAGAATCAGGCGCGTCAGCAGCGCCGCAACTCCCGGGCACCACATCAGGCCGAAGGTAAGCCGGCCGCCGTGTGCTTGCAGGGAGCCGGCGTGGATGAGCAGCCGGTAAAAAACGGAACTGAACGCAGCAGTGAGAAATAAGAAGAGCAGGATGGCCGTTTTCGGTCGATTCGTGCCGTTCACGGAATGTCCTCGGAATGATGATTATACGGAGGTCGAGGTTATGATGTTCCACGCTTCGACGTGCGGGAACAACGGCGCGCGGATGCACGGGGTCGTCGCAATCGATGTAATACGTTGATCAAAAGGCAGCCGTAGCTCAGCGGCTAGAGCAATCGTGAGTACCAGTCACCTTTCATTGACTCAGCAGGCCGTACTGTTGCATGATTTGCGCGATGGGATTCCGCACTTTCATCAGCCATTCGATTGGCCATCTGATCGATAGACGGCTCGGCATCAACACCACTTTCTCCCAGCGGAACGGTGCCATCGATTACATCCTTCTCTGGAGCGTATTGCGCGGCCTGCGCCTTAAGGGAGACGACATTTTTGTCGATATCGGCTGCGGCGCCGGGCGTGCGGTATGCGGGGCGGCCCGCCACAACATCAGGAAAGTAATCGGCATTGAACTTGACCCGTCGCGCTCCGAAATCGCACGGAGGAATGCCGTGTCGGTGGCAGGCCGTATCGCGGACATTCAAATCGTGAACATCAACGCGGCCGAGGCAGACTATTCGGAAGGAACCGTCTTCTTCTTAAACAACCCGTTTGGTCAGAAAACCCTGGTTGCGGTGCTGGAGAGAATCCGCGCGTTCGTGAATGAACGGCCGCGCCAGATAAGGATCGTCTACGCCCGGCCGGAATTCGAGCACGTGCTGAGCGAATGTGCTTGGCTTTCGCCGGCCCCGTCGATCCGTGTGCCGATGTACAACGCGGTAGCGACGGTCTGGTGCTCTGCCATTTAACTCATCGCCGCATGCCTTGCCGCGGTTCAATATGTTACGGTAGTCAAGAAAGGGCCCGTAGCTCAGCGGTTAGAGCAGTGGACTCATAATCCATTGGTCCAAGGTTCAAATCCTTGCGGGCCCACCAACCGTAACTGACCAACAATCAATCAGTTAACAGAGGTGGGGTTCTGAGTTTTGGCAGGTTCGGGCAGGGAACTATGATTGAAACTATGCATGTCCTGTAGTTTTCTGATGGCGTCCTGAATATCGCTCTGCGCGACAATCGCATAACGCTCAAATACGCTGCGAGTTCTCCAACCGCCAATCTTCATGATTACGCCCTCGGCAATCCCAGCCCTTCGCAGATTCCGGGCCGCTGTTCTGCGGAGATCGTGGAAGATCAGGCCCCGGTACATTGGGCGTCTTTCCGTCTTGGAGCACTCGCAATTGCTGCCGATGACCTTGCCACACTTCCCGCAAAGCATGTGACCGACGCCAGCAGCGCAACAGGCTTTCATCCAAGTCTTGCGAATGTCCCTAACCGAAGAACCGTCAGAGCGGGTGAATACAAACGCATCGGGATTCTTGGCATAAAGGCACTGACTCAGCAGCTTGTGAACCGCATCTGTCATTGTGACCTCACGTCCCTCCCGATTCTTTGTGGTACCCGGTTCAAGTCGGATTGACCGTGCCAACAGGTCTACTTGCTTGACACGGAGTTTCAGAAGTTCGCCAATTCGCCAACCGTATGTGCGGCCAACCTCAACCAGTGAGCGGAACCAGAGGTTAGGGCACGCTGAAAGCAATTTTTCGCATTGCATATCTTCAAGAAATCCGATGCGCGCATTGTCTTCAGCCAATCGGGGGAAACTGGGGACACGGTTCACTTTGGGCGGAGTACATCGGTAGCCAAGATGAAACATCCGCTTGAGTGCTGCCAGTTCGCGGTTGATTGTGGCGTTTGCTGCCCCGTGCTTCTGTCGTTCATCCACGTAACGGCAGAGCAGATCAGTCGATATGTCAACGGCCCGCAGATGACCGAAGAACGGTTGTAAATGCCGTTTCCAGCGAATGTCCGCAGCGTAAAGTGACCGCTTGGCATTCACTCGGTAGTCACGGAGAAAGTCCTCCCCGAGTTCTCCAACTGTGATGCGCTCTGATTTCGGCCCGTAGAATGTCCCCGTGACAATCTCCCCGAGTCGTTTCCTAAGGAAGTTGCTTGCTTCTGTACGGTCAGTGGTTCGAGTGGACTCCCGAAACTGTTTGCCGTTCCGGTAGTAACTGACCCAAAACACTGCGCTATTCTTTTGTTGGTAGATGCTGCCGCTACCTCTCTGACGTGCCATTGTCCCTCCTTGTGTCATTCATAGTTCGTGCATAGCGGTCCTAGAACCCGCGTAAACACTGGACAGAAACCAGAGCAGTGGATTCAGAATCCCGCTTGCCAGGATCTTTGATGCGATCAGATGCCTAAGCGGTTCAGCATATCAGGAATTATTTTCGACTCTTGCTCAACCGTTTCGGCAGGCATTAGAATCGGTTGCTATGGCAAAGCGTAAGAATCCGGCAGCGGTTGCACTGGGCAGACGTGGCGGGAAGAAAAGTGCGGCGGGACGCATGGCGAAGCTTACTCAGGAGCAACGGTCAGCGATTGCCCGGAATGCGGCCAATGCCAGATGGCGGGCACCCCAGAAAGGCCAATGATTTTGTCGGGAGTTTCGGCTAACGTCATTGAATCTGGCCAAACTGTTGGGTCCCCCCCCGCCGGGTGTGGCAAATGAAATTTGATTCCTGATTGACAAGAGAGAATAGAATTATGGTCGATGATGCAGGCCCATCTGGAGACCAACGAACAGGGTTCGTTGACTACTTTGCTAGTCGCCCAGTTTTCGTTTGGCTCGGCCTGGTTGGCGCACTAGCAAGCATAGTAGCCCTCCCCCTTGCTGTGTACCTTTACGAACAGAGTATCCGAAGTAGGGAGCTTGTGTATTCCGTCAATCCTGTTCGCACTGTAGTCGTGCAAGCGGGCGAGATGTCAAGACTTCACGTCCTATTCAGCGATGAAACACAAAGCGATTTCTGCAAGTCAGGAAGTGAACTTTCAGTCAAGAACGTCACGGCTGCCCAGATCGCCATATGGAATGAAGGAAAGGAGTCGATTCGCCCTGGCAACCTCCTGGAACCTATCGTTATACATACGACGCCTCCAGTTCCAATCTTGGAAGCGACGATTCGTAAGCAAAGTCGGGACGTCATTCATCTGTTGCTTGATCAAAGTCGCAGTCGGGAAGGAATCCTTGGAGTGTCTTGGAATATCGTTGAGCAGGACGATGGGGGAGTAATCCAACTTGTGATTGCAGGTAACGAGGGCACACTGATAACTGTCTCCGGTGTCGTCGAAGGCCAGCGTGAGATTCATCGATACCAGTACTCAGGCAAGATCAAATCTCCAACTGAGCAACTGGGTTTGTTCCAGAGACATAGAACTCTTAGGTTTTCTCTCGCATTCGCGCTCACTATCGGGTGGGTTGTGGGCACCCTCTGGCTAGGTATCACTGTTTGGAAAGCGAGGTATAGGCCTTTTCCGGCGACGCTTTTTGGAGTTAGCGAACTCCTAGCGCTTGCGTTTCAGTACGGCGTCCTTATGTACACTTTGTTCTCTGGCCAAGTTCCAAGTCCACCCTTCGGATTCTGACGTCCGCATCTTATAGCCCCGACAGCAACCGCGACAACGTGACCCGAAAGCCCTTGGCAATGATCTCCAGATTCAGAATTGAAATGTTCCGCTTGCCCCGCTCCACATCGGCTAGAAAACTCCGATCAATGCCGAGTCTCTCGGCCATGACCACCTGAGTCCAACCCCGCTTGATGCGGAGTTTGTGGATTCGCTCCCCGAGCAGCTTCAGCAGGTCTTTGGGCATCTGCCCGAATCATGGCCTGTAGGAGTAAAACGACAAAGCGTGTTTACGCAACATTCGGGATTGACGCATGTCAGCCGGTGGGACGATAATCTACGGGTTCTCGCAGCGGACCCTTGGAGCTGTCATGTTTTGCGGCAAGTGCGGAAAACTGATTCAGAATGACGCCAACCTATGTGCTGATTGCCGGAACGTCGTCGCCGGAGCTACCGAGGTCAACGCTGTTCCCGCAGTGCGAAAGGCCAGCCGATTTGGAGAAGTGGCAACGATGATTGGGATTTGGCTGGCTGGCTTGACTGTCGTTGATGCCCTGCTCATTTCAGTCATTGCAGGACATCGGACTGGAGAAAGCGTCAATGCCTTCTGCGAGTTGGTGGGTCAACTGTCTGCAAAAGTGGCATTCGCCGGGATTGCCTGCACTTGGGCGTTCAAGCAAATAAGAGGCCGTACCCCGTCAGTACGGGCCATCTGCGTAATTGCCGTAATTGCTTACTCCGCCTTCGGGCTACATATCACTCACCCGAGGTGGGGCAGAGCAGGAACAACGGTACCACCCGACAGCCAGGTTACTCTCACTCTTAGTACGTTCACGTACTGGAAAATGGCCTATGGTGACCTTCTGGGCAAGGACAAGAGTCGAATCATACACGACCTCGGTCAGCCGGATGATGACCGGACAACTAGCGACAATGGCACTGAGGTTGAGACCCTCTTGTATAAGCCGCAATCCTCGACAAGGCAGTTAGCTTTTGCATTTT
>JBEKOS010000152.1:0-22177 GCA_049521535.1 Terriglobales bacterium
TTTTTCAAAAGCTTATCGAACTTCGTTCGAGCAAACATCGGGAAATTCAGCATTGGGTTGATAAGGAAGTCACACTTTCGCATCCAGTTCCGATCTACCGAACTGAGGACCTAGGCCGAAAACTTGTCGATGCTACAGTGATAGAGGTTACGATGTTTTGGGTTACGCTGGCTTGGAATAATTTGCGGTGGTCGGCACCACTGGAATCAATTTCGCTAAATTGGGACAGCGACAAAAATAGGTTGTGGCTTATGCTCCAACAACCCGACATCTTAAGCATACGCCAGCGGTCGCGATGAAAGCGTGTGAGACGCGCAGATGGCCTTTGTCGATTTCGTATCAGCGGCAGTCCAAGCAACGCGCAAGCGCAATCGATCTATCAGATTCGGATGCAAAGGGACTGTTAGCTCAACACCGCCAACCCGAAGCGTCTATGAACGCTATGCGATTGTGGCACAAGGCCATATTCAAGACGCCTTGAAGAAGCCAGAAAAACAGCAGAACGGGCGTAGTTTCGGGCATAGGCAGCCGAAAACACGCTCAGAACAGCCCACTCCCACCAACCTAGCCGCAGCACTTAACTAGCGTGTCCCCAAGGCCTTGGGCTTGGTGCCCGGGGTCGGAATCGAACCGACACGTTCCTTTCGGAACTCGGGATTTTAAGTCCCGTGCGTCTGCCAGTTTCGCCACCCGGGCACGATTGGTATAAACGATTACAGGATAGCAGTTTAGTTCACTATTTATGCTGCATCCAGTGGCTCACGATTTTCGTTGATGGCTGTTGTGGTGTCAGTTGGTCCCCGAAATTTGGAATCCTCCCGCTAATGCCAAATGCTCTATTGCTGCCAGCTTGCTACCCGTCGTAACGTGGGCATGGAATTACGTTCGTTCCCCGACGTACCAGGGCGCAGTCACCGCAAAGATACGCTCATTGCCGCGGACGAGAAGTACCCATTCCAGAAGCCGGCCACGCTGATTGTGAAGAAAGTATTCATACCATTTGTCTTCCACAAGCTCGGGTATGACCACGATAATGCTGCGATCGGGATGTTTTTTTGAAAGGTCGAGAATGAACAGAACGATAGGAATGATGATAAAGCGGTAGGGGGAAGGCAGGATATGAAGCTGCGGCGGTGCCTTGCCGGCCGCCCGGAAGGGTTGCTCAACATAGTGCTTCCAATCGTCCTGCAGCAATTCGGAATTCTCGTTGGGCTCCACGTGCAAGGCAATCACTTCCGGGGAGAGCCGGGCGGCAAATTCAATTCCCTGGCGGGTGATGTTGCTCCAGTGGTCGACGGCGATGACCGCAATGGGATGCTGGCTGAGGCCTGCCGCGTCGACAGGGACCTTGCAGCTCGTCAGCAGTTTCACGGAATGGTAGTGGCGGCGGACAAGGCTGAAGAAAAATACAGTCGTGGGGATGAAAAGCAGCGTAATCCAAGCGCCTTCAGCGAATTTTGCAACCAGCACGACGCCCGTGGTGACGCCGGTGACGAGGGCGCCGAACCCATTTACGAGGGCGCTTTTCAGCCAGCCGGGACCGCGGTTCCTCAGCCAGTGCATCACCATTCCGGCTTGCGAAAGCGTGAAGGCCAGGAACGCGCCCACGGCATAGAGCGGGATCAGCCGATCCGTGACCCCTCCGAAAAGGATCAGGACGCCGCCGCAGAGTATCGCCAGCACGACGATGCCGTAGGTGTAGACTAGCCGCCGCCCCCGATAGCCGAAGGCATGCGGCAGGTAGTTATTTTGCGCGATGGCGCGGCAGAGCCGCGGAAAATCGGCGAAGGCGGTGTTGGCGGAGAGCGAGAGGACGACCAGGATTGAGCCGATGGTCAAATAGTAAAACAGGCCTTTGCCGAAAACCGCCGCGGTGAGCATGGAGAGAACGCTCTGGTAGCCGGGCTGGCCCGGATCGGTGGCGGCAATTCCGTAGGTCTTTACCAGGTAGGAAATTCCCGCCAGCAGCACTGCAAGCAGGAAGATAATCACCGTGAGCGTGCGCTGGGCATTTCTTGCCGTGGGCTCCCGGAATGCCTTAACGCCGTTGCTGACCGCCTCCACGCCAGTCAGGGCCGTGCAACCGCTGGCGAATACCTTCAGCAGCAGCCAGTAGCTGACGGCCTCCGTCACGGGCTGCGAAGGCGGTAGCGGAACTGCCGGTGTGGGATGCCCTCCAGCGAAGAGAACCCGGAGGACGCCGGCGCCAATCGTGATGAGAAGCGTGCCGACAAACAGATAGGTGGGAAGGGCGAAGGCCGCGCCCGCTTCGCGCACGCCTCGAAGATTGATGATGGTGATGACGACCAGAATGCCCACGCAGAGCGCAACCGTGTGCGAAAGCAAAGATGGAACCGCCGAGACCAAGGCGCCAACGCCGGCGGAGATGCCAACCGCGGCAGTGAGAATGTAATCGGCGAGCAGTGCGGCAGCGGCCAGCAAGCTGGCGCGGGCGCCCAGGTTGAACCGCGCCACCGTATAGGAGCCGCCACCCGAGGGATAAGCAGCAATGGTCTGGCGATAGGAGAAGTAAACAATCACCAGCAGCGCGATGATGGCGCCGCTGATCGGTACGATATAACGGACTCCGAGAAGGCCCAGCGGGATAAGCAGGCTGAGCGCCGCTTCTGGTCCGTAAGCGGCTGAGCTGAGAGCGTCGAGGCCAAAGATCGGGATGCCCTGTAGCGGACCGATCTGCTCGGCGCGTTCATCACTGGTCTGGATTGGCTTTCCGACAACGACATCAAGCAAGTTCATGGGAGATTGGGGTGTTGAAAGGTGCCAGCCTAAATTGTGCCAGTGCCTTACAGCAATATTAGATGAACGCAAGCGAAACGCAGATCAGGCTGCCACCTCTTCCTTTCGGGTCCGAGCAAATTGCGTATATCCACCCCTGTTGGCGGTGGGGCCGCTGCGGTTACCTGTCAGGGAGTTCGATCACCGGCGCAGTCACGCTCATGGTAGTCCAGCGGGTGCCCCTTCTATGCACCGGCGCACTTCGCCGATGCAAAGGGCGGGCGATATTTTCGCTTGGTTTTTACGGACGGTTATTTGCGAGCGGTTACCATCTCCAAGAGCCCGGATCTTAGGTTAGAGAAAAGGTGGATATGCCTTACAATGCCCGAGGTCGCAACTCTCATCGGAGGATCGCCAGCATGAAAATCCCATTCCAGCTCCTGCTCGTTGCTCTCTTACTTGCATCCGTTGCCTCTCCCGTTCCGGCTCAGACGCCTGCGCCGTGGAGCGACGAGCTCGTTGACCATATCGCAGGTAGTTGGAAGTTAGGGGGCCAGGTCATGGCGCGCGAGGCGCATCACGAAGTCGAAGCCGAGTGGGTGCTCGATCATCAATTCCTCCGTATCCACGAAAAAACGGCCGGGGACGCACCGGCGGCGGAACACAGGTATGAAGCCATCTGGTTCCTCGGCTACGATGCCGTCAGCGAGCGCTATGTGCTCCATCTGTTTGACTTGTTCGGCGCGCGCTTCTCGGAGACTTTGGGATATGGCACCCGCGAAGGAAACGCGATCCGTTTTGTCTTCGAATATCCGGACGGGCCGTTTCACACGACCTTCCGCTGGGTGCCGACCAAAGACTCCTGGGAATGGACGATGGAGCAGAAAAACAAAGACGGCAAGTGGACGAACTTCGCCGACCTGACGCTCACACGTACGCCGCGTTGACCGGCCAGAGTCCGATTCTTGAGGACCGGCGCCGCCGGTTCGGGAAACTCGCGCGGGGACGCAGAGCCGCAGAGAAACTCAGCGTCACCGCGCCTCAGTGCGAGAAGTCTGGAATGATCTTTATTTTCCCGGCTGAGCGCCACTTTCCGGTGCCTTCGCCATGTCCTCAGCCTCGCGCATCAGCCGATGCAAAGCAGTTCGGTCAAGCAATTTTCCCTGCGCGCACGACATGCTGGAGGACAACGGCGAGCAATTTCTGCAGCGCTATGGCAAAGGTACCAGGGGCTCGGGATGGTCCAGCTTCGATCACAAAGGAGTTCATTTCGTCGGTCTCGTAAATGTCGCCAATTTGAAAGCCGGGGGCATGGGCTCGCTCGGCCACGAACAACTGGCGTGGCTTGCGGGCGATCTCCGGCACCGCTCGGCCAGCACTCCGATAGTGCTCTATGCGGCACATTCCTTTGTGGACCACCTATCCGGATTGGGGAACCACGGACCTTAAGTATGTGGTCAGCGGTGGTAGCTTGGCAATCGTAGATTCACCAATCGCAAGTTAGAGTGGCGCCCCGGCTAATTGCTTACTGTATCGGCAGTCATCAATGTCACACTTTAGAAGGAAACACACAACGACGAGAAAAAGGGTATGGATTGCGGGGTTGGTAACGCCCGTAGTGCTTGCGACGCTGCTGCTTTTGGCGGGATCACCGAACGTCAAGGCGAATGATAGGCCCCCAGTGTCGAACGTGGATGTGAAAATCGACAATTTCAGTTTTACGCCGCAGTCCATCACCGTAATCGTCGGCACGACCGTCACCTGGACCAATCGGGATGATATTCCCCACACCGTGGTGGGTACCGACGGCGTTTTCAAGTCGACAGTGCGCGATACGGACGAGAAGTTCTCCTGCACATTTACTAAGGCGGGAACATATCCGTATTACTGCTCGATCCACCCGAAGATGACCGGTACGGTCGTAGTGCATTGAGGCTTAGACGTCTGCTGAAAGGTTGCTGGGATGCGGGGCTGTCATTCCTCGATACGCAGCCGCGGACAGTAATGCTGCCGAGGGCATCTGTAGTCTGCGTCATCCCCGTGTGGCCTGCTCGAGCATATAAATAAACGACCGGTATACCTGCCCGGTGGCGCGGCTCATGCCGATCTCACAGGTACGGCTGCTGGAATAGTAACCGTCAAACGATTGGGCGGTGACCTGGGCTGCTTCCGGGCGAGTAGCCGCTGCGGTTAGTTCCGGCACCAGGAAGCCGCGGTCACCGGCGAAACCGCAACAGCCCGCGTCGTCGGGAATCACCACGCGTTCGCTGCAAGCGCGCGCTATCGCTTCCAGTTTCGCCGCAAGGTTCATCTTGACCACGGAACAGACGGGATGCATGGCAACGGCTTCGGCTTTGCCGGTTATCACCAGTTTCGGGAGCAGCGTTTCGTGCACGAAGGCGATACTGTCGAGAATGCGGAGCCGGTCGAAGCGCTGCCGATTTTCAGGTGTAAGCTCCGGACGCGCCGTCATCAGGCCATATACGCACGGGCTGGTGTCCGTCACGATGGGCAGCCGTCCGCGATCCGACCACTCCCAGAAGCGCTCAATGATCCGGTTGACGGCGAGCTTGTGGGCTGCGGCATAACCCTTGGAGGAGAAGGGCACGCCGCAGCAATTGCCGCTGATGTCGCTCGGAATATGGAGCGGAACTTGCGCGCGGCGAGCCAATTCGAGGAACGCCTCCATTAACGAGAGGTCTTGGGGCTCTTCGGGAAGGCGCCCCATCACTCGGGAAATACAACTCGGATAATAGATTGCGTGGGCCTGATCACGACTACCAGATCGCGGCGCGCTGCCGGCAGCCAGCGGAATATCTTCAGTCCACTGGGGAATTCCTCGTCCGGCAACTGCGCGCAGCAACCGCGTGAGCGCAACCATTGCCCCGGTTCCAAACCACCTTTGGATCATGTGACCGCTACGTAATGCCGTGCGCACGCCGCTTTCGACCAGGGCGAAATGCCTCGCCAAAGAGACCGCCAAGTGCTGCGCGCGCGGCGAGTGACCGCTGCAGCGCAAACGTTTGGTGAGCTGGCCCGTGTCAATCGAGACCGGGCAGGCGGTGGCGCACAAGCCATCGGTAGCGCAGGTGTCCAGAACCCGGTACGGAAACTCGGCAGCAAGCGCCGCATACAGCGCGCCGCCCCCATTGCCGGCGGCTGACAGCCGCGCCATCTCCCGGCGGATGACGATGCGTTGTCGCGGAGTGGTTGTCAGCTCGCGGCTGGGACACTTCACCTCGCAATAGCCGCACTCGATACACTTGTCCACTTCTTCTTCCACCGAGGGCAGCGGCTTCAAATCGTTTAGATGAGCGCGGGCATCCGGATTGATGATCACGCCCGGATTCAACAGGTTCTCCGGATCGGCGAGCGCCTTCAGCCGCCGCATGATGCTAAAGGCTTCGGGGCCCCACTCCGTCTCGACGAAAGGCGCCATGTTGCGCCCGGTGCCGTGCTCGCCCTTGAGCGCCCCATCGTAGCGCTCGACTACCAGCTTGACGACGTCGTCCATCAGGCGCGCATACTGATCTACCGCAGCTTGATCGTTGAAGGACTGCGTCAGCACGAAGTGCAGGTTCCCGTCTTTGGCGTGACCGAAAATGATGGCGTTATCGTAGCCGTGCGCCTTGAACAGCTTGGTCAGGTCAAGGGTAGCGTCGGCGAGCCGCTCGATGGGGAAGGCGACATCTTCGATGATCACCGTGGTTCCGCTCTTGCGCACCGCCCCAACCGAAGGAAACATGCCCGAACGGATCTTCCATAGCAAGGCCTGTTCACCGGCAATGTGCGTGAACAATGGATGGTCCAGGAGCTTCAGGCCAGCCACTGCGCCCTGCGCCTGCGCCTCGAGCGCGTCGCGTTCGCCTTCCTGCGCACATTGGAACTCGGCCAGCAATCCGGCAGCCCCGCCGGGCAGCTTTCGGATGGACGCCGGAATCCCCGGCTGATCCTCCACCGAACGTAAGGAGGCGCGATCCATCAGTTCGAGCGCCTTGGCGCCGGCGTCGCGCAAAGGAACGATGGCCGCGCAGGCCGCGTAAAGGTCGGGGAAGAGCAACAGTCCGGTGTACTTCACCGGCAGGTCAGGGACAGTATTGAGAACGGCCTCGGCCACAAAAGCCAGCGTCCCTTCGGAGCCGATCAGCAACTGGCGGAAGATGTCGACCGGCCGCTCGAAGTCGAGAAACGCGTTGAGCGAATATCCTACGGTGTTCTTGGTGCGGTACTTGGCGCGAATGCGCTCGCACAGCCGGCTGCTTTCCTGGATTTCACGCCGCAGTTGCAGCAGGCCCTGGGCAAGGCGTGGCTCGCGGGCGCCGAACTTCTCGTGCGCGTCGGGAGCGGCGGTATCAACAACCGTGCCGGAGGGGAGCACGAAAGTCAGCGAGGCCAGCGTGTGATAGGCGTTCTGTGCCACGCCGCAGCACATCCCGCTGGAGTTGTTCGCCAAAATGCCTCCCATCATGCAGGCGTTGATGGAAGCGGGGTCGGGGCCCATCTTGGTGTGAAACGGACGCAGCGCGAGGTTCACCTGGCCGCCGATGACTCCAGGTTCGACGACGACTTTAGCGCCGGCATCCTCGACGCGCAGTTTCCGCCAGTGGCGCGCCGCCTCGACGAGAATCCCATCGGTGATCGCCTGGCCCGACAGGCTGGTGCCGGCGGCGCGAAATGTCAAAGGGATGCGACTTTCGTGGCTGAAGCGGAAGAGCGCCTGAATCTCGTCAATGCCTCGAGACAGTACCACCGCGCGGGGAATTAGGCGATAAAAACTCGCGTCCGCGGCAAAGGCAATGAGTTCAATCGGACGCGCAAGAACCCGCTCCGGTGCAATGAGATGGCCGAGGAGATCCTTGAGATCACCCGGCGGTGCGCTCGACGCGATTTGTACCGGGCTGGCCATATAAATGCCCCCAGCTTCAGTCGGGGGAGTGAAATGACAGGTAGTCTTATCCTATTAATTCCCCCCGACTAAAGTCGCGGGCTCTTACCGCTTCATTGCAGCACCAGGCGAGTGAACGGCGGCACATAGGCCTGCAGGAAAACAAAAATCCCCACCAGTGAAGCCAGGGCAATGCTGTGCCAGAAAACATAGCGCAAAATGTCTCCCTCATGCCCATACCACTCTGTCGCCGTGCTGGCCACCACGATGCTTTGCGCGTCGATCATCTTGCCCATCACCCCGCCGGAGCTGTTGGCCGCGCACATCAGTACCGGAGAGAAGCCGATCTGCTGCGCGGATATTTTCTGCAGGCTTCCGAATAGAACGTTCGATGAGGTGTCGGAGCCGGTAAGGGCCACGCCCAGCCATCCCAGCAGTGTCCCGAAAAACGGGTACAGATGTCCGGTGCGGGCGAACGCCAGCCCCATGGTGGCGTCTACGCCCGAGTAGCGGGTGAGAATGCCAAGCGAAAGCATGGCGGCGATGGTCACAAGGGAGAAGCGAATGTGCCACAGGGTTTGCAACCACATCACCGCCATGCGCGGAAGTGAGAGTCCCATGATGAAGCCGGAAATGATAGCTGCAAACAGGATGCCCGATCCGGTTGCCGAGAGCCAGTTCAGGCCGAATACCGCGCTCTCCGCAGTCGGCTTGGGCACGACCGGAGGTACCCGCTGCACCATCTTATTAAGCCCGGTAACCGGAAATTGCGGGTTGGTGATCTTGCTGGGCGGCGGGTTCCATGAAGCCATCGAAGGAAAGACCTTCTCCGGGGAATTCATGATCTTTTTGCCGGTCGTTGTGCCCCAGCAGAAAACCATGACGCTCAGAACCAGCCACGGCAGCCAGGCCCGCGCGACTTCACCGCGGCTGTAGCCATGGGCCCCGCGGGCGGCGCGCTCTTCTGTCGCCTGCACTCCGCCGTGTCCCCAGATGTTTTTCGGGTGCCAGATTTTGAGGAATAAGATCAAGCAAATCATGGAACACACGGCCGCAATGACGCCGGCCAGCCACGGCCCGTGATAGTTGGAAACCAGGTATTCCGGAACCGCAAAGGTAACGCCGGCCACCAGCAGTGCCGGCCAAATCTCGATCATCCCGGCAAAACCCGCGTAGGCCCACAAGAGCCAGAACGGCACCAAAACTGCAAAAAATGCGAGAATGCGCCCCACCTGCGCGCCGAGCAGGACCTCACTGAAGCCGCAGTGTTGGCGACCAGCGACAAGCCGGAGGCCTGCAACGGACGGAAACCGAGGCCGATCAGAAGCGCCGCAGTAACGGCCACGGGCGTGCCGAACCCGGAGGCGCCCTCGAAGAACGCACCGAAGGAGAAGGCAATCAGCAGTAATTGCAGGCGGGTGTCCTGGGTGATGCCGGTCATGCTCTCCTGCAGCACCTTGAAGCGGCCGGTCGCCAGCGTCATGCGGTAAAGGAAAATGACGTTGATGATAATCCAACCGATGGGAAACAAGCCGTACCCGGCGCCGAAGATAGCGGTGATGCCGGCTGTTTTGACCGGCATATGAAACCCTCCCACCGCGATGATCAAGGCCGTCAGCAGTCCCAGAAAAGCCGAATAGTGCGCCTTGATGTGAAAAATGGCCAGCGAGCCCAAAAGCACTACGACCGGCAAGGCCGCACAAATGGCGGAAAGCCACCAAGCGCCGAACGGGTCGTAATTTTGCGGCCATGGCTGCGTGCGGGGGGTTCCCAACGCGGCGAGTAGCACAACTGCCGCCGCGACAATGGCCATGGCGATGGCTGGCAGCGGCCCTCCTCGCCGGCTGACCGGCGCCTCCGATTTGGCTTTGGAATTCGTCCCCGATGCGGCCATCTAGCACCTCAAGGCACAAGCGATAACTACACTTTAGACGAAACTATCGAAAAGGCTATGAAGGCGTCGGTGCAAAATATCACGCCTCACTGTGATTTTGATCACCCTTCACGCCTACTCACCGAGGAAGAGACGAGCGCTTCATACTCCGTGTGCAGGCGTAGAGAAGGGTCTGTGCCGGTTTTGCGCGGACTTGGATGCGACCGCGTGGTTGTGGCGCGATGATCCTGGGCGCTACGGCCTGCTGTATTTGTTGCCGCCCGGCGCAACCACCGCGCTGGAGCGCGCTACCCGCGCTGCGAGCTAACAAACATGGCCTGCTCGTGCCGGGGGACTGGAAGTTTCTTGGCAAGCTCGCCCCGTTGGAAACGGTCGAGCACGGGATCGGGGTGCAGGCAAAGATTACATTCTGGGGCCACTTGGAAATTATAGAGGGAAGCCACAAGAATCGTGTCCCACGGCGAAACCGGCCTGGATCACTACGTTACCAAAAGTGGATTTTGCGTCGGTTGGGGCGGAATCGTCTCGGAACCGAAGCACGCGGGAGAGACGATAGGAAGTAGACAAGCGGGCCGGCAAATCGACTAAGCGCTCGGCCTCAACGTCCACTAGTGACCAGAACGTTGCACTTCGGCGAATCCCCAAACGTGTGGATGTGCTCTTCAAAGAGCTGCTTTTCTCGCGCCTGGTAAGCCGAAGTGTACTCAATCCGGTATTGCGTGGCATGTTGCCTGATGAAAGAGTCTCCCTTTTCTTCCAAGTGATCCTTTAGGCGACCGCGCACATTAGCGGAGGAGCCGACGTAAACTACCATACCCGCTGCATCCCCAAGTTCGTAGACTCCCGGCTGTTCCCGGTCGTAATTTATGAAGTGTTCAGTAAAATTCCACCATCGACCAGCGATTGGCATTTCTTCCTCCATGCCCAATAAAGGTTGTATAGCAATATTCTAACTCTGGTGTCGTGCCGCATCGCCGACGGGCAGTCGTGGTGCACTGGTCGGAACTCGCTTACTTCCCATGGATATGCGTAACTTGGGTCTGGCGGCGACTGCCCGATAAATGGCTTCGAAGAAAAAAGACTCATCTTTTGGAGTCGTCTTCGAACCCGCTTATCACAGTCGAGGTCGTGGGATGAACTGGCTCGCGTAGTCGTCTTGAACGCACCGAATAGGCTTCCTTGCCCCGGTTGCCAACTTAACTTTATGATCTCCCGAAGCGGCGCATTACGGCTACTCCAGGAGACGAACGATGCTGGCGAATGACGATTCTGATCAAGAGCAAGCCTTAATCGAAGGATGCGGACGGCGTCTGACATGGCGGCCACAATCCTCGCGGCTGATTTCGACGGCCATGGTGTTGATCGGCGTGCTGGCTTTCGCGCCCGTTGCCGGATTGCAGTCCTTTGCGGACACGCCCTCGACTTCTTGTGATCCGGGTCTTTGGTTCCACGTTTACCACGCGGGTTTCCCCACTGCAAAAGATCGCCTGAAGGTGATTGAAAGCTGCAAGACCGTGACCGGCATCCTGCACTTTGTGGACTACGACGCGGATGGCAATACGCACCTCCGTCTTGACCCGGACCCCCAATTCAGGGACTTGCTGAACGACAGGAACGGCGCCGAAGGCAACATGCTGGTCGTGGTGTCCATGTGCGATAAGAAACCGACGCAAAAAAACGCGGTGGCTGAAGGAGTCTGCACAAACTGGCATCAGCACCTGTACAAGTCCGACATGAACAACAAGCACGTCTCAGTAACGGGTGCCTACATTGAAGATCAGGAGCACGGCTGGCGGGAAATTCATCCGGTTACGTCAATCACAGTGATTCCATAAGGGCCATTCTGCTTTACTCCGCTGATTTGGGTCGCCCCGCCCTGGTCGCGCATGGTTTCCGGGCGACGGGGTGGGATCATTCCGCTAGTTGCTATTTCAAGAAGAAGAACGCGAGCAAGCCACCGAGCGAATCCTGCAGCGTGTGGGCCATCATGCCCGGGCGCAGGCTCTTGCGCCAACTCGCAAGCAGGCCCAGGAGCCATCCGTAAACCCCGATTACTATCATCGATCTGAACTGGTAGCCGTGAGCCAGGCCAAATGCCACAGCCTGGATCAACAGCGCGAGAGTGACACTCCCGGTCCATGCAGTGAACTGTCGCGTGAGGTAGCCGCGAAAGATCAGCTCTTCGCAAAAGCCCGCCGTCGCGGCTACCAAAAGCCAAATGATCGCCTCAAAAGGCGTCTTAGGCAGGTAATCTGTCGGTCCTGAACCGGCTCCGATCAACCGGCCCATTATTGCCATCAGAGGGATGCCCACAATAATAACGCTGACGCCCAAGCCCAGATCTCGCCGAAACTCGCGCCGACCTTGCCAGCGGCCGGCAATCAACCCGGCGATCGATAGCCCACGAGGCTTGAGCGCAAGCCAAACCAACAGCACAGCAAACCACTCTTCGGCAATTACGGTCAAGTAGCCGGATAACCGCACACTCAAGCCGGGCAAATTCACATGCTCCAAAGTGTGCTGGCGGGCGCTGACCGCCGAACCGGTAAACAACACCAGCAGCACCAATGCAGTATTCCACCACGGCGCGATGGGTTCTCCTTTTTTGCTAGAGGGAATTGCGGATGTGCTCGATGACATTTAGTCCTCCACCGCGGGCAGTTTCGTTAGAACACCAGAGGCACCAGCGCCCACGAGCTACGCTGATAAACTTCGAAATCCGCGCCGAAGGCCTTGAGCAGGATCTGTTCTTCCAAGCGGGTTTTTCGCAGGTATGCGACCACCAGTATTGCGAGCCCAAGCAGCGCGTGATATTGGCTGGAAGCGATGCCTGTTCCGAGAAACATGCCCAGCATCGCGGTACAAATGGGATGACGAATCAGCCGGTACGGGCCGCTGCGAACCAACTCGTGGCCCTCGCCGATTCTGACCTCAGCGCTCCAGTTGCGCCCCAGGTGTCGCCGCGCCCAGACGGCCAGCAGAAGAAATCCTGCTTGCACAATCACGCCAACGGCGACCAGAAAATGAAACCGCTGCGGCAGAAACCAGCCGGTCAACCCGGGTGCCGGCGCAAAAAGCAGAAAAAGGGCGGCGGCAAGCACTAATTGGTGAAAATACGTCGACACTCTGGATTCTGAGCTCTCGGCGGGCGCAGAATTCCGCGCTGCGATGCTCCAGTAGACTCCGAAAATCATCCAGAGCATGAGCGCGGGGGACATTCTGTTCCATTCCACGTCGTAGTCGAAGTGATTGACGTTCGGAGACAGCAGCGGGGGCGGATTCCATCCGAGATGGCGCATCGCGAATACCGTGACGGACGCTATCGCGGCGCCTGCCACCAATTGTTCGATAAGTTTCTTCCTCGTCGTCTCTGTCATATCGCCTTTTGTTCTTGCCAGCGCTGGCCAGATCTGGTTTGTGAAGATGGCTTCGCTAGCGGCCCACGGGCACCAGGGCGAACAGCACAGCCAAGCCGGCCAGATAAGCTGCGCCGAGATGGCTGAGTGTATTCGCCAGATTCAATGAATAACCGCGCGCGCCCTTTAGCATTAACATGGGCGCGGCAGGCTGGTAGCAGACCGGCCATCTTGCGATTTCCGATTCGTGCAGGAAATCAGGGAGCTTCACAGGACGGGCACGCAACGCCAGCTTTACCAGTTGCTTCCGCCTGATTTCCACCCAGACGGTGGCTACAACACTGATAGCCATCCAGACAGTGAACCAGATGGGGACCAGGCGCCTAAAGTCGGCCAAAGGCGTACTAATTTCAATTGGCCAAAAAAGAATGCATGCGGCCATCGCGGCGCGGTACCAATCGCACTGCAGCAGATAATACTTGCGAGTCTGTTCGCGGACTTCCAGGTGCCCGTCCGCCTGGACCTGAGGAACCGGCGCGCGCCACGCCAGTACTACCTGCTTCACATATAGGAGACCAAGCTGCAGGTAAAGGTAGAGAGCGGGAACTCCAAATGCCAGGCGCAGATTGTGGTGTTCGGGCGCAGCGAAGTAATAGCGGAGCAGCCACAGGATGGCCGCCAGAGAGGATAGCGCCATCGCCCACTCAAAGATGGGATTGCTGTAATCGCGTAGCCGTCGCGGCTTCAGCGATAAAGCCATGCGAGCGACCGGCTGCACCTCCTCCGGAACCGCATAAGGCCGCGCCTGCCGCTCCGCCAGGTCCACGGAGTACACATGATTGATGTGGATTACGGCGCACAGGACCAGAATCAGCAAGGGCAACCATTGGAGGTGACCGGAGAGAAAAACGGCGAGTGCCAGAGGAATGTCCAACGCGAAAGGGATGAGCATCCGCATCCAGTAACGATGCAGAATCTTCCTGCCTTCGCAGGTGTAAAAATTCGGCTGTACGGGAACGTTGAAAAACCAATCCTTGCCACGGAGCAGCGGCTGGCGTCCCCGGCGAAAGCAACCGTTGATGCGGACCATCCAGAAGAAAATGTAGACGATTACGATGCACTGGTTGACTTGCATCTATTCGCCCCCCTTTCCCACCATTTTTAGTTCCCGCACCACCATGCTAAGAATCTTGCTCGGCGAGAGGCCGGCCAGGACCAACTCCGTCAGCGCCGTGCGCAAGGGCCGCAACAGCTCGTCCGGGCTGCGTTCCGTGCTCGTCAGCGAGGCCACCACCGAACCGGAGCCGTGCTTGACGGTGATCAGGCCTTCTTTCTGCAGCTCGCGATAAGCAAAGGCGATGGTGTTCAGATTGACGCCCAGGTCCGCCGCCAACTGCCGGACAGGCGGCAGAGCAGCGCCTTCCTCCAGCTTCCCGTGGGCGATCAGTTCTTTGATTCCATCGGCCACTTGCTGATAGATGGGGCGAGGATCCTCGGTGTTAATTGTCAGAAACATTAAGTGTACTGTGTATCTATACTCCATACACTTCGCAAGAGTCAAGAAGAAAGTTCAGCGATTTTCCAAGCTGGCTAAGCGTGCCGCTCCCAGCCTTTTCGTCGCTTCTGTGGACGTTGTGGCTAGGGCGGGCATCTTCCGAGTAGCATTAGCAAGAGTAAAGAGAAGATGTCTCCTGCACGCATCCCGTGGTGGATTTGGCTGATAGCAGCGTCCTTTATAAGCTGCTTTCTGGTGGGTTTTCTCTACCTTCCCCTCAAGCTTCCGGAAGGCACTGGAGTCAACATAAACGTTCGCGATTACCTGGTGGCGAGTGTGAAGCCAGGCAGCCCGGGTGACACCGCAGGCGTAAAGCAACGTGACAAGATCGTCAAGGTTGATGGCCAGGCGGTAGAAACCTCAGTGGAGGTGGTATCCGCGCTGGGCAACGCGAGATTCGACCATCCGATTCCCATCGTCGCAATGCGCGAGGGCCGGGAAGTTCATCTGCAGTTGTCTCTCAATTGGAAGCTGACGCACGGCTGGACCGCGAAGGAATACCTGGGCTGGTGGGTGGAAGTCGCCGTCAGCCTAACTCAGTTGCTGCTAGGGCTACTCATTCTCTTTAAGCGGCCGCGAGATCTGGCCGCCGTCGCCGCTGGCATATTCCTCTGCGTCTTGGGTACTGGAACTGGCTACTTTACGTGGCCCGGTGCCGGAGTGATATGGCGGAACCTGCCGTTGGTCGTGCAGTGGCTCAGCTTTCCCGTGGTAATGCTCGGTACTAGTGGATTAGCTGCCCCTACGCTGTTGTTTTCCCTTTCCTTCCCCAAGCCGTTGCTGCACCGGCGATGGGCGTGGATGATGCTGGTAGTGCTCTGCGCACCTATGCTGGGCTTCGCCGCCGATATTTATTACATTGTTTTGTTCGCTCCCAAGCGTGCCGTGGGCGCCTTCCCGGGCTGGTGGGGGGCATTCTTCGGGATCGATTTCGTAGTTGCTTTTCTGGCCTCTCTGGTGATACTGGCAGTGAATTATTTCCGGCTCAGGGAGGTGAATGAAAGGCGCCGCATACGGCTGGTGATATTAGGCTTGCTTCTGTTCTGCGTGGATTTCCTCTCCAGTTTTGTGTTCTCACTGTCACAGAAAACGTTCTGGCTATCCAGGCTCGCAATTTCACCGCTGGTGTTTGGCCTGTCCCAGGTTCCTTTCACCATTTGTGTAGCCTATGCGGTCCTTAAGCAGCGGCTGTTTCAGGTAAGTTTCATCGTTCGCCAGAGCCTGCAATATGCCGTGGCACGCGGTGCCCTGCTCGTTCCCATCCCCATCGTGGCGGGAATCCTCATCTTCGATTTGGTGGCGCACAAAGATCAGCCCTTAGGACTCCTTCTTTCAGCGCACGGCTGGGTGTATGCGCTGATGGGCGTGGCTGCCGTTATCGCGCACATGAAGAAATCCCAATGGATGGAGGCGCTGGACCGCCGTTTCTATCGCGAGCACTACAACGCGCAACAACTGCTGCGTCAGACGGTAGACGAGATTCGCGCCGCCGCCAACCTGGTTGAAGTCGCGCCCAGGGCAGTTGCCCGCATCGACCAGGCGCTGCATCCGGACTTTGTGGCCTTCCTGATGCGAGTGGCCGAGGAGCCGCTCTATCGTTGCATCGATTCAGCGCCGCCTGTGGCCAATCCCCCGGGATTGAGCGCCGAGAGCAGGCTCAAGAAGCAGCTTCCTTCCGAGGACACAAATTTCCTTCGCGACGCGTGCATTGACTTGATGGTGCCCATCGCGATGGCGCCGCATGGCCGCGAGGCGCTTATGGTCCTTGGCCCTAAGAAATCGGAGGAGCCCTACGGTGGCGAGGATCAGGAATTGCTCTCGGGTATTGGCAGCGCGCTCGCTTTGCTTTTGGAGCGTCCCGTTACCAGTGCGCTCGGCGGGTACGAGGAGTGTCCGCGCTGCGGCTTGTGCTACGAGAGCGGCATGGGCCGCTGCGCCAATGAGAGTGCGCAACTCACACGAATGCCGTTCAAGCGGCTGTTGTCGTCGCGCTACCGGTTGGAACGAAGACTGGGCCGGGGCGGTATGGGCACGGTTTACAAGGCCACAGACACTTCCCTGGAGCGCTCCGTGGCGGTGAAGCTGATACGCGAAGATCTGGTCGCCAGTGGCGGCGCGGCAGAACGTTTCAGGCGCGAGGCCAAAGCCGCGGCGTCGTTCACCCACCCCAATGTGGTTACCGTGCATGACTTTGGAGTGGATGAGGAAACGCGCGTTTTCCTCGTGATGGAGTTGCTGGAAGGTTCCACGCTGCGGCAACGTCTTGAGCAACAAAAGAAATTTGTGAGCCAGCAAGTGTTGCAAGTCTCTAGCGGCGTGTGCGCCGGTCTGGCGGCGGCGCACGAGCGCGGCTTGATTCACCGCGATTTGAAGCCGGAGAACATTTTCCTGATCCAAAGCGGTGCCGGCGATGTGGCCAAGATCCTCGATTTCGGACTGGCGAAATTTCTGGTTTCGTCAGCCGATCCGGCTGCGGCTACGGTCGATACCGTATCCGGGGTGATGGTAGGCACACCGCGCTATATGTCACCGGATCAGCTCAACGGAGACGCTCCCTCCGCCGCATGGGATATCTGGGCGTTGGCAGTGATCGCCTACGAGATGCTGACCGGGACGTATCCTTTTCCCGCCGTTTCTGTGGGCCAGATGCACTATGCCATGGTGAACGGCCAGTTCACCCCGCTCTCCACTTACTTGCCTGGTGTACCTGCGGAATGGCAGCAGTTCTTCGTGCGGGCTCTCAGTCCCAAGACCGCGGACCGGCCGCAATCGGCCAAAGAATTTGTTTCGACGTTAGGAACGGCATTCGCGTTTGTTGGGAAGAGCGCGTCGGAATAAGCCTGGACTCGATGGTCTTCGGCAGCAGCGTGGCCAGATTCAGTCCTTCTGTTTCGCGTTCCAGTTGGCAACCACGACAATTTCCGCCTGATTTTCCTGGCTGCGATGATTGATGAGAAAGCGCCCGTCGGAGGCGACGTCGTAAGGCCAGCCCTGGTCACTGGGAATCTCCATATTTCCCCGGAACAGCATCCTGGTATTTGCAACCGAGACATCGGATTCGCCAAGGGAAACTTCGGTTTCCATCAGATTTCCGCTGTCATCCAGATAGATCAGCGCCTTCCCGTCTTTTCGCCAGTGGGGTTTCAGTCCGCCTCCCGGCGAAACCAATCGCTTTGTCCCGTTACCAGCGAATGGGATGACAAACACCTGACCGGTTCCCTGTTCGCGCGAGTTATAGGCGATCCAGCGGCCGTCGGGAGAGAAGCAGGCGTTGCCATCATAGTAGGGGGACCTGAGCAGCAAACGCGGCGCTTCCTGGCCGTTCATGGGCAGCGCCCAGAGATTGGGGCTTTCCTGTTTGATGCGTTCGGAATAGAGAAGGAACTTCCCGTCCGGTGACCAGTCGAGCGGGAACTTATACGCAGCGTTTTCCAGCAATACTCTCTCGGATTCCGAGCCTGCGGCGGACTTCCGGTACAAATCCACGTGCCCGCTTCGATCGGAAGCAAAGACAATTTCCTTGCCATCAGGAGACCACACAGGCTCTACGTTCGCGGAAGAGCCGAGGGTGAACTGGGATTTCGTATTGCGCTCCAGGTCGTAAATCCAGAGATTATGGCTGGGTTGCTCGCCTTCCACGGCAAGCTGCCTGCCGTCCGGAGAGAGGCGGAGGCTTTGGTATTGGCCCGGGTCGCCCACCGTCGTGAGTTGCTCTCCGGAGCTGCTGAACCACACCAGTTGATCGCCAGAATTGGGAGCGGCGGGAGCGAACGCGAGAATCCCATTCCGGGAGGCGGAGAAAATGCCCAGCCAGTAGCCGGCATCCACCTCCACGCCTCCTTCCACCGTCACCGGCTCGCCCGTTAGTTGCAGGCGGCCCTCATCGAACGACTGCGTCATCAGGGTGGACTCGTTCATATACAACAGATGGCCGGCGGCGTAGGCAGCATTGGTATGCGTGCGCACCACGAGCTTGCTTTCCTTGCCGTCGAGTGAGGAAACGTAAACGCCGTCATGGGCGCCGCTGAGATCGTCATGCCCATGGGCAAAATAAATGAAGTGCTTTCCGTCGGGCAGGAAGTAGGGCCAGCGATGCGAATCGTGCTGCGAAGTGTCCAACTGCGTCACCGTGACGGGCTCGCCGCCGCTCGCGGGCACGCTCTGCAACGGGCCCAGCACATTCGCCGCGAAGACGATGACTCCCTGGCTGCTCCAGCTTCCGCCGCGTGCGGTAAGCACGTTGCATAAGGGTAGGGCCGCGCCACCGGCTGCGCTGATCCGCTTCAATTGGCCATTGGCAAAAAATCCCAGCGAAGCTCCGTCAGGTGACCAGAAGGGGTAGTACGCGCCTTCGGTGCCGGGCAGCGGATCGGCTTTGAGCCCGTCGAGCGAACGCACCCACAATTGCTGCCTGCCATGCGTGTCTACCGCGGAGAAAGCCAGCCGCCGCCCATCGGGGGAGACTGCGACCGGTCCTCCTCCGTCTCCGGATGCGTGGAAAGAGAATTTATCCGGAGGTCCGATGATCCAGCGTGCGCGATAGGGGAAGGCGGGCGTCGGCTGCAGGAACAAACGTGCAGCGACGAATGCCAACGCTGCAAGGGCCAGTGCGGCCACGAGCCACGGAACCAGATTTCGCTGGCGTCGGGTTACCACCTGTACGGCAGGTCCCATTCCTGATTGTGGGGCGCCGGCAATCCATTTCAATTCGCTGGCTAAGTCGCTTGCGCTCTGCCAGCGTTCGTCGGGATCTTTGGCCAGGCAAATCCTCACCGCGCGTTCGAGCGCCATTGGGGTCAGGGGCTGCGAATCCGTCATTGGCGGAGGTTCTTTGGCCAGGATCGCTGCGATCTGGCTTGCCCGGCTGGTTCCAGTGAAAGCCGGTCTGCCGGTCGCCATTTCATAGATCACCTCTCCCAAGGCAAAGATATCCGTGCGTGCATCCGCCTCTTTGCCTTCCAGTTGTTCTGGCGCCATGTACTCGAAGGTGCCTACGATGGTGTCCCTGCCGGTGAGTTTCGGTTGTTCCAGGGTGGTTTCCGCAGATCCAAACTGCTCGGCCAAAGTTTGCTTGGCCAGGCCAAAGTCCATCAGCTTGGCGCCACTCCTAGTCAGCATGACGTTGGACGGTTTGATATCGCGATGGGTGATGCCCGCCTTGTGTGCAATGGCCAGCGCGTCGGCAATCTGGGCCGAGAAGAGCAGAATTTGTTCCAGTGGCAACGGCCCCTTTCGCAGCCGCTGTTCGAGCGTTTCGCCTTCCAGACACTCCATGACCAGAAAGTCAACGCCGTCCTGATAGCCAATGTCGTGCAGAACACAGATATTCGGATGGGTGAGTTTGGAGATCGCTTTGGCTTCCCGATCCAGCCGCTGCTTTAGAGAGGGGTCGGACGAAAGCCCTGCCGGCAGGACTTTGATTGCAACCTCACGGTCCAGGCGTGAATCCCGCGCGCGATAGACGTCCCCCATTCCGCCCGCACCCAGAGGCGACTGAATTTCATAAGGGCCGAGTTTTGTGCCTGCGCTAAGTGCCATCCGTGCGGTCAATTATAGTCTGGGTAACCGTTTGTCGCTCAGCCTTGAGGCGCAACTGCCGGCGTCATCCGTTATGATGGTTTTTCCCGAGGATCAAGCATGTCATCAAGTGTTCCGAGTCCGATTCCCGCTACGCCTGCCGCCGGCCAACCGGCCCACGGACCTTCAAACTTTATTCGTGAAATCATGCTCGAAGACGGCAAGACCGGCAAGTTTGGCGGCCGCGTGCATACCCGATTTCCCCCTGAGCCCAACGGATATTTGCACATCGGTCACGCCAAGTCCATCTGCCTGAATTTCGGCCTGGCTGCAGAGTTTGGTGGCAAAACCAACTTACGTTTCGACGACACCAATCCCTGCAAAGAAGAGACGGAATACGTTGAGTCAATCATCGACAATGTTCACTGGCTCGGGTTTGACTGGGAGGACCGGATCTTCTATGCGTCCGACTACTTCGGACAGCTTTTTGAATGGGCGGTGCAGCTCATAAAAGCAGGAAAGGCCTATGTGTGCGACCTAAGCGCCGAGGAGGTGCGCAAGACCCGGGGTACGCTTACGGAGCCGGGACAAAACAGTCCCTATCGTGATCGGCCGATCAAGGAAAACCTGGATCTATTCGAGCGCATGAAGGCCGGTGAGTTTCCCGATGGGACTCGAACCTTGCGCGCGAAGATTGACATGGCCGCGCCGAACCTTAACATGCGCGACCCGGTCATGTACCGTATCCTCCACGCGGAACATCATCGCACCGGCGACGCCTGGTGCATCTATCCGATGTATGATTTCGCCCACGGCCAATCGGATTCGATCGAGCGAATTACGCATTCCATCTGTACGCTCGAATTTGAAGATCACCGGCCGCTCTACGATTGGTATGTCGAGCAGTTGGGCATCTATCATCCTCAGCAAATCGAATTCGACCGCCTTAACCTGACCTATACCGTGCTGAGCAAACGCAAGCTGCTGACGCTGGTGCAGGAGAAGCACGTGCAAGGCTGGGATGATCCGCGCATGCCGACGCTCTCCGGCATCCGGCGGCGCGGCTACACGCCGGAGGCGATCCGCAATTTCTGCAATGCGATTGGCGCTTCAAAAACCAACGGCATTATCGAACTGGAAATGCTCGAGCACTTCGTTCGTGAGGACCTGAACAAGCGCGCTCCGCGGGTGATGGCGGTGCTGCGTCCGCTCAAGGTAGTGATCGACAATTATCCGGAAGGCCTGGTCGAAGAGATGGATGCGGTGAATAATCCCGAAGACGCAGGCGCCGGAAGCCGCAAAGTGCCATTTTCGCGTGTGCTCTACATTGAGCAGGACGACTTCCGCGAAGACCCTCCAAAACAGTATTACCGCTTGTCACCGGGACGCGAAGTGCGCCTTCGCTATGGCTATCTGGTCACCTGCACAGGCGTGGTGAAAGACGAAAAGACCGGCGACGTTCGCGAAGTCCATTGCACCTACGACCCGGCGACGCGCGGCGGGAATACGCCGGACGGCCGTAAAGTGAAGTCAACCATTCACTGGGTTTCGGCGGCCCACGCGGTCGATGCCGAAGTGCGGCTCTACGAGAACCTGTTCACAAAAGAAGACCCGAATGTCACCGCTCCAGGCCAGGATTTCACAGCGAACCTGAATCCACATTCGCTTGAAATTCTTTGCCCCTGCAAGGCTGAACCTTCACTCGCGGGAGTTGCTCCCGGCAGCCGCTTTCAATTTGAACGGCTCGGATATTTTTGTGCCGATCCTGATTCCGCAGCCGGTAAGCCCGTCTTCAATCGCACCGTTCCCCTGCGCGATACGTGGGCGAAGATCGAGAAACGGGAGAGAGCGTAGCGCCGTTTACGCCCGCCCTAAGTAGCGCCGGCGGCTTGCCGACTGACGTGGGGTCGGTCCGCCCACACAGGTATTGTCTTATGCCGGGTGTGCAATCACTGCACAGCAGGCGGGCGGGCTATCTTGAATGGATTCACAACCTCGACCCCAAGACCGTGGAAATTTCGTTCGTTACGGGTCGCGATGGTCAGACCGTGAATTCGTGCGGTCGCAGCGATCATCGCGTCTTCCGATAGTCGGTCGGATTTTCTCTCCATCAAGCGAGCCCATTCGCGGAAACACGCCGAGTCCATGGGAAGTATTTTGGATGTGGTATCGATCATGTCAATCAGTAACTCGATTTCGCCAGCCCTCGCAGGATCCTGCCGTCGCGTTCGCTC
>JBEKOS010000153.1:0-8867 GCA_049521535.1 Terriglobales bacterium
GATCGTTTTGAAATTCGTCGGTCGCGGCCGCAGTTATTGGCGGAATGCCGGCCGCACCGAGTACAAAACCCGCCTCCGCCACACCCTCACCGATCTTGGCCATTACCTGCGCCACTTTCTTGCCGGTCGTAGAACCCCAGCCCGACCATTTTGGCTGGAACATGCTTCTAAGCGTTCCGTACCAGGTATTGCTCGTCTGAGAGTATTTCATGGCGATCATCATGAGGATCATGATGGTGATCTGAGCCGCCGTGTCGAAGATGGATATCAGCAAAATTCGGCCTTCGGCAGTTCCACCGGTTGTTGGCAATGCGTACAGTATGACCCAAACGATCAGCAGCGCCGACAAAATCGCGCACATAATCTTGACCGCGAGGGTTTCCGTCCGGGGGTTCAACGTCTCACCAATATTAAGCGTAAACGACTTTCCCAGCACCACGTTAGCGTTGGTGCCCAGGGTCAACTGCATGTTTCCACCGACGCCACCACCCAGCGCGGCCTTGATCCCTTCTGGAAAAGGAAGATCAAACGCCTCCGCTAGCGCTGCAGGGTTAATGCAGAGCTGCACATTGCTGCCGACCGCGATCTGATGGTTGAGGCCGGTGGCCACCTGGAGATTTTCTCCGTAAACAAAAATTGCATTGATCCCCGGAACACCTGAAACCGGCACCACCCCAAGAGGACTGTATTGACTTCCGCCGCTGCCGCTCGAACCGCCGCTGCCGCTCGAACCGCTGCTACCACTGCCACTACCGCCGCCACTGCCACCCCCTGGAAGAGAACCAACGACATAGGTGCTGACGTTGGAAACCACCTCGTGCTTGTTGCGGCCACCGCGAAAATGCTTGTCCAGTTCTGAGTTGAAGCTAATGTGACGCTCTGAGTGGAGGGCCAAATGTTCGTGGCCCTTCTTATCGTCAATAATGATCCCGTTGAAGTTCTTGCTGGGCTGGCCTTGCAAGCTGGCTGACTTGATTCCACCGAGGCTGTTTCTGTCCGGCAGCGGATAAGGAGGCATGTTCTCCGCATTGTAAACGCTGCCGGTAATCAGCGGCTGGTCGGGATCGCCCTCCTCAAAGGCGACTACAACCTCGTGGCCGATTCGCGGCCAGAACATTGCGCCCCATTGTTTTCCCGCCCAAATCTGGGAGACCCGCAGCCAACACGAACTGTCACCGTTGTTCTGACCCTCGCGGTCCCAGTGGAACTGTACTTTGATCCGTCCGTACTTGTCGCAAAAGAGATCCTGACCGCTAGGGCCGACAACTGTCGCCGTCTGGATGCCGGCAATTACGGGTCTGTGCGTAATCCGCTGAGGCCGGTACGGTAACGCGACAGGGATGCAGCAGAAGCGGTTCTCGTAGGTGAACTCCTGCTCGTGATCACTGCGGTAGCCGCCCAGGCGGGCATCGTGGTCGACGCGGGTCAGCAGATACTCGCCATTGGCATCGAAATGCCGCTCCAGCGTAAACTTGTGGCCGGCAACAAACTGGCCACAATTGCTTCCGCCGTCGATTTCCAACGTGGCGGTTTCCTCTTGCTCCATGCGGATTCTGGCAGTTCGGGCATTGTCCTGGAAGATGTTTTGCAAATCCTGGGACTGCGCCACGCCATTGCGATCCACCCCGTCAAACCGCTGCGCATAGCCGCCGGGGTAGTCGTAAATCTCCAGGTCATCGTTCCCGCCCACACTGAGCTTGTGGGTCACCTCGCCCACCACCACGCTGGCAACGGTTGTTTGCTTCGCTTCCATGGGATTGCCCGGCAGTTCGAAGCAGTGGTCCCAAAGCGTGTACTTGCCGGAGCGCAATTCCTGGATTTTTTCCCAGGCAGTTACGCGCATATCTTCGCGCTTGCCGCCTTCCATCTCGTCGTAGATGACGTCGCTCTGCCCGGGAACTTCCGGATGTTGCAGCGCCAAGTCCGTAACCACCATTTGGTGGCTGCCATCCTCATGCTTAAAGAAGTAATAAATCCCTTCTTCTTCCATCAGCCGGCTGGCAAAGTCGAAGTCGGATTCACGATATTGCACGCAATAGTCACGCGGAAAATATGTACCCGAAACTTCATAGCTGACGTCGAGTCCGGCGAACAACTGCTGGAGAATATCCGGAATTGTGAGGTGCTGGAAAATGCGGCTGCGGACCTTCTTCGTCAGCAGCCAAAACTTGGGTACCATCTCCGCGCGATAGCGAATGAACGACTCGTCGCGCCCGCCCTGGCTGAAGCGCTTGATAATGCCATTGAAATAGCGCGTTTCGTCATTGAAGAGCTTCAATTCGACCGTCACATCCTGGCCCAGAACATCTTCAAACTTGACGTCGCTATCGGCTTCGGCAACCAATTCAAGCTGGAAATCAAAGAGCTGCGAGATGGCCTCATGGCCCTGAATACGCGTAAGCAGCAGCACGTCGGTTCCCAAAGGCGTCGTGATCTTGATCGGTTGTTCTGCCTGTGTGTATTTCGGCATGTCGATTCACTCCCACGGGGCAAGCAAGTCTGCACTTAGCAGTCGCCCATCCGGGCTCGATGAAGAATGCCCTGCTTGGGCGAAAGTATACACCTCAGAGGCAGTTGCCAGTCATCAGTCTCCAGTTCCTCGTTTGCGGTGGTGCCAGGCGGTTGACGGCTGTTCTACTTTGCCTGCGGCAGCAAAATGATCAGTTCGAGTTGCGGATTGGGAAAATCCGAAGGTACGTAGGCAGCAACGTTTCGCGCACGTTGCACGGCCTCCCATGCGACGCCCGATTGTGTCAGGCTGAAGTACTGGTACCGAAGCTTCATCGGAATCCCGGATGGTGGCGAAGAAAGATGCGTCATCGTCATCCCCGACAATGCCTGCTTGATAAGGTGTTCCACATGATTGGCGGAGCAGACTTTGAGCAGTTGTGGCGCCTTGCGAATAAGATCCGCTTCGGGCATTTCTGCGCTCATCGCCAGATACATGCGCGTATCCTGCAGGTACCGGTCATCCCCCAGCGCGGTTGCATAGATCGAGGGCTGCACTGACTTGAGCGGCAAAGACACCACATTGGTTGGAACCACGGTTTCCATCAGCGAACGCAATTTCTCATTAAGATCGGCAAAGCATTTGCCCAAGTCGTCATGATCGTATGCGGGCAGGTCACGAGGCTGAACCTTCGGTGAAAACGTTGTGAGGGCGCCGGCGAGTGAGAGCATCGCCGAATACAACTCCTCAGGATGGCCCTTCTTCGATTCGTACAGATGGTTAAACACCGGAAAATGTGAATTGATCGTGTAAAGAAGCCAAAAATTAGCGATATCGGTGGCGGTAAAGTCCGCCAGGCTCTGGTTTTTCTGCCGTCGCAAGCCCGCCAAACCGGTGCTCCTGGCATGCATGATTTCGATCAGGCCACGCAGCATGCTGCTGAGAAAGTCGCTGGCAGTAATCGAAAGCAGCGGCGGTACAAACGCCGCATCCAGGCGAAACATTCCCGCACTCGTACGCTGCACCCTGGCTATGCGCAGCTTGGAAGTTCCCTCCAGACTATCGCCTTCCACCAGGATGCGGAAATTCTTGCGCGCCACCTGCACGGGCTTCTCGCTTGTCCCTGTATTTTCGTCCCGGAACATGTCCAGTTCAGCGATGTAGCGCACGCCGGATTGACGTTGCGCCAGAGAAACATTCAGCCCGCGCGGGCGGTACTCGGGGAGAGCGAGATAGACGTCCAGCATCTCCTGATTGGGCTCGAACAACTCTGCGATGTGCTTTGATTCAGGTGCAGCATCGGCATCCGGAATGTCGAACATTAAGCCTTCGGGAAAAATCCCTCCAGCCCGAGAAATGACGAAGTGGCCATCAGACAATTTCTGCTGGTCAATCGCCACCTCGGTAAATCCCCACGGGCGAAAACTCAGCGCCTGCAACTCAAAGTGGAGCGAATCCTCAATGAAGCGATCCTGCAATTGCAGGTGCTGCGGAGTCAGGAACGTGCCTTTTGTCCAGATAACGGGACGAAGTTGTTTCATAAATCCTTGACCGCCGGCGACTGGTTGGGAGCGCCCGTCCAGTTGCAAGCTAAGCATATGTTATTCCGGGCAACTCACGACGGCGACGTGCACACAATATCAAGACTTGACCTAAAGACGCAAAACGGCAGGCAAGAAACACTTCCGATGGAGCACTTGACAATGCTCGTTCACAGAGCAGATAATCCGACAGCGTTGCAGCTTTTTCTTGGGTCGCCTACCGCATTTGGGCCCATATCTGGACTGATATTCAATTTTGTGATGTGGCGGTTGGATTTTTGAGGTTCCGCAATTTGATACAACGCGCAATGTCGCAATAATTACTCATCTCCATCGACGAAGTGAGGAATCGCAAGGGGGGTATCTATGGCAAGAGAAAGCACCCAGCAAAAACTTTCCCGTGTGCGCGCACCGCGCGTGCACATCACCTATGACGTTGAGCTTGGCGACGCCATCGAAAACAAGGAACTGCCTTTTGTGATGGGCGTTCTTGGCGATTTTACCGGCCAACCGGAACAGCCGTTGGCCCGCCTGAAGGACCGCAAGTTCGTTGAGATTACACCGGATAATTTCGACACCGTCCTCGAGGGTATGGCGCCTCATCTCGCGTATTCAGTCGAGAACAAGCTGAGCGAAAATGCCGAGGCAGGCCAGCTAAAGGTCGATTTGCGCTTTAAGAGCCTGGACGATTTCGAGCCGGAAAATGTTGCCAAGCAAGTAAAGCCGCTCAAGGAACTGCTCGACCTTAGGACCAAATTGTCCGACTTGCGTGGCACACTGCAAGGCAATGACAAGCTGGACGAGCTGCTCATGGAAGCAATGAACGATTCTGAGAAACGGGACAAACTGCGAGCCGAGTTAGGAGTACCGCAGAAGCCCGAGGGAGGCAACAATGCCTGAAGAACTAAAACAAGGTGCCGCCGCCGGTTCCAAGGTTGAGGTCGAGGAAAAGGGACTGCTCGACCAACTTGTGCAGGAGGGGCGTTTCGCCCGTGACGCGGCTGCCGCCGAGCGTGGCAAGGACCTGGTGAAGCAATTCGTCAGCCAGGTCCTGGAAGGGGAAATGGCCCTGTCGCGTGATGCTGAAGCCAGTATCAACGCCCGCATTGCCCAAATCGACCACTTGCTTTCCATACAGTTGAATGAGATTCTTCACCATCCCACTTTTCAGAAACTTGAGGGTTCCTGGCGGGGCCTGAAGCATCTGCTGGATCACTCTGAAACCAGCGACCACCTGAAGATCAAGGTCTTGAACGTCAGCAAGAAAGACCTTTTACGTGACCTTCAGCGGGCCTCGGAATTCGATCAGAGCGCCCTGTTCAAGAAAGTGTACGAAGAAGAGTTCGGGGTGTTCGGCGGAGCTCCATTTTCGGCGATGATTGGCGACTATGAGTTCGGCAAGCATCCCGAGGACATGGAACTGCTGGAGAAGATTTCAAACGTCGCCGCCTCGGCCCACGCGCCGTTCCTGACCGCTGCCTCTTCGGATATGTTTAACCTGCCCAGCTTTACCGAGTTGGGTGCACCGCGCGACCTCTCCAAGGTATTCGATACCACGGAGTACGCGAAGTGGAAGTCATTCCGGCAGTCGGAGGACTCACGTTACGTGGGCCTGTGCGTACCCCATGTTCTCATGCGCTTGCCTTATGGTCGCGACACCAAGTCGGTGGAGGCTTTCAATTACGAAGAAGGCGTGGATGGCACAGACCATAGCAAGTACCTCTGGGGCAACGCGGCCTATGCACTGGGCACGCGACTTACTGCGGCATTTGCCAACTACGGCTGGTGTGCAGCCATACGGGGCGTGGAAGGCGGAGGCATGGTGGAAGGACTGCCGGCGCATACCTTCCGCACGGACGAAGGCGACGTCGCCCTGAAGTGCCCAACCGAAATAGCCATCACCGACCGACGCGAAAAGGAACTTGCCGATCAGGGCTTCGTTCCGCTGGTGCATTGCAAAGGCACCGATTACGCAGCCTTCTTCAGCGTGCAGTCGTGCCAGAAGCCAAAGGTGTACGACAAGGAGGCGGCTAACGCTAACGCGCGGCTCTCGGCGCAACTGCCGTACATTCTGGCGATGTCACGGTTTGCCCACTATCTGAAGGCTATGATGCGTGACAAGATCGGTAGCTTCATGACGCGCGCCGATTGCCAGCGGTTCCTGAATACGTGGATTTCACAATATGTATGCGCAGATGACAACGCCACCCAGTCGGTGAAGGCCCAGTTGCCGCTGCGTGAGGCCAATATCGAGGTGATGGAAGTTGCGGGCAAACCTGGTGTTTACAAGGCCGTTGCCTTCCTGAAGCCTCACTTCCAACTGGACGAACTCAACGTTTCTCTGCGGCTGGTGGCAGAACTGCCTGCTTCAGCCAGAAAGTAAGATCAAGTACTTGGATGGCAGTAGTCAATTTTCGGTAGTGCGTGCTCGATAGCACACAAGGAGAGCAACCATGGCACAGGTAGATTTTTTTCTTAAACTCGATGGAATTCCGGGCGAAAGCGCGGATGACAAACACAAGGGTGAAATCCATATCCTATCTTGGACATGTAAGGCGCAGAACTCGGGCGGTTTCGGCACGGCCACGGGCGGCGGATCTGGCAAAGTGAGATTTGATGATTGGTTCTTCACCAAGCCGTTGGACAAGGCGAGTCCCAAGCTTTTCCAACACTGCGCTTCGGGAGAACACGTCAAGAGCGGGATCCTAACGTGCCGAAAAGCGGGCAAGGACGCCGTAGAGTATTTGAAGGTCACTTTCGACAATGTGCTGGTTTCTTCGTATGAGGCGCACGCTGGCGAGCATGAGGCTGAAGGTGGCGGCGTGGTTCCGACCGACAGGTTCTCACTCAATTTTGGCCACGTCAAGGTCGAGTACAAGGAGCAGAAGCCGGATGGGACTGCGGGCGGTTCTACCGTCGGCGAGTGGAACGTGGCAAAGAACTCGGCGTCAGCGGCCTAAGACTAATCTCACGTCGCTGGTCCCAGCGCTGCGCAGTGCCTTGGTTGGTCCCGGGCAAAAGGCAGTCTGGGACCTGCGACCCTTAGTTTGGGACTGGCAATTATGACCGCTAACGAACTATTTCGCTCCGGTAAGCTGAAGGAAGCAATTCAGGCGTCAACCGATGAGGTCCGGCAAAATCCGCTGGACACAACGCGGCGGTCATTCCTGTTTGAGCTTTTGTGCTTCGCCGGTGAATTCGACCGGGCAGGGAAACAACTCGATGTCTTGGGACAGGGCGGCCAGCAGGCAGAACTGGGCGCCCTGCTTTTGCGCGCGGCAATTCATTCCGAACGCGAGCGCCAGGACTTCTTCACAAAAAAGGCCTATCTGGATATGGCCGGCCCCGCTTCCGAACCTCCAGCGGCCGGGACGATCAATGGCCAGGCCTTTCGCGAAATAAGTGACGCTGATCCGCGGATAGGCGCCCGCTTCGAAGTGTTTCTCGCCGGAAAATACATTTGGGTACCGTTTGCCCATATCACGTCGATTCAGATGCAGCCCCCCAAACGGCTGCGCGATTTGCTCTGGGCCGCGGTATTGATTCGCAACGGGCCTAATTTCAAGGGTCGTGACCTAGGCGAGGTGATGACTCCGGTGCTGTCTCCTTTTACGTACACCCGTGCGGACGATAACGTGCGTTTAGGACGTGCGACGGTGTGGGAAGAAGTTGATGGAGCAGAGATCCCATTCGGTCAAAGAATGTTGCTGGTTGACGGAGAAGAAATGCCCCTGCTAGAACTTAGATCCCTGGAATTCGCCTCCGCCGATGCCGAGCAGTCTGCAGCGGTGTCATGAGAAACAGTTGAACATTCACGAATTTGGGTTGCAGATATTGAGAATTCACAAATGGACCGCACTCCTTCGACAGAAATCTTCAATCTGAAATCTGAATTCTTACATACGCTATGTCCATCGGCCCTGAATTGTTGACTCCCATCCCTGGCGATAACCCCAGCGGCGCCAATCTTCGCTACGACCCGGTTTACGACAAGATCAAAGAAGCGCGCCGCGTTGAGGAAGAAGCCCCCCAAGGCGATTGGGCCCATGAAGTCAAAAAAGCCGACTGGCCTCTCGTCATTAAGCTCTGCACGGACGCACTCACCAGCCGCACCAAGGACCTTCAGCTTGCCGTCTGGCTTACTGAAGCAACTGTGGCGCGTGAAGGGTACGGCGGTCTACGACAAGGATTGGATTACTGCCGCGAGTTGCTGGAACAATTTTGGGATACGCTGTATCCCGAAAATGAAGATGGCGATCTTGAATTGCGAGCCACTCCTTTGGACTGGCTCGGCACGCGCTTCGACGAATCCTTGAAAAAAGTCTCCCTCGTTAAGGGCGGGTTCGACTGGTACAAGTACAAAGAATCCCGCACCGTTGGCTATGAATCCGACCTGGGCGAATCGGAACAAAAGCGGGCGGCTCGTGCCCAAGCCATCACCGACGGCAAACTCACCGCAGAAGATTTCGACAAAGCGGTACTCGCGACCACCAAGGATGTTCTCCGGCAAAAGCTGGCTGATATCGACGGTTCTTTTGAAGCCATCGACGCTCTGGCCCCGGTCTGTGAAGCTCGCTTTGGTGAATACAATCCCAGCTTTACGGGGCTGCGTGGATCCCTGGACGAAGTGAAGGCGGCGCTCAAGGCGGCACTGGCAAAGAAACTCGAACAGGATCCGGATCCAGTCGCCAAGCCCACAGCGGAAACGGCAACCGCGGCCACGTCGTCGCAAGACGCTATGGACGCCATATTTTCCGCTGGGCCGGGAGAGGGCGCGGCGCAGGACTCGGCGCAAGCACCACTGACCGCTGCTCCGGTTGACTTATCCGATGCCTACCAGAGGGTGGTCACAGTTGCGCGCTGGCTGCGCGCGCAGA
>JBEKOS010000154.1:0-8848 GCA_049521535.1 Terriglobales bacterium
GCTGGCGACTGGCGGCTAGCGACTGTTGACTTCTTTACCATACCTTCCACGGCGCCTGTTGTTTGTCCCACAACTGGTTCAGGAGTTCGTATTCGCGATAGGTATCCATAGCCTGGAAAAATCCCTCATGCTGAAAGGCCATAAGCTGGCCATCGGCGGCCAGGCGCTCCATGGGCTCGCGCTCCAGCACGCAATCATCGCCGGTGAGGTAGTCAAAAATCCCGCGCTGGAATACGAAGAATCCCGCGCTGGCAAAGTTCTGGGTGCGCGGCTTTTCCAGGAACTTGCGAACGTGTCCGTCACTGCTCATTTCCACGATGCCGAACCGCGAAGTCGGCGTGACGGTGGTGACCGTCGCCAGCTTGCCGTGCTCGCGATGAAATGCGAGGAGACGCTGGATGTCAACATTTGCCAGACCGTCGCCGTAGGTCATCATGAAAGTCTCGCCGTCAACGTAGCACTGCACGCGCTGCAGCCGACCGCCGGTCATCGTGGTCAGGCCGGTTTCCGCCAGGGTCACTTCGAAACCCTGCTCCGCATGGGCGTTGGTGTATTGGATCTGCGATTGCGGGCCGAGGCGGATAGTGAAATCGTTGTTCATCGCCTCGTAGTTCAGGAAGTAGTCTTTGATCATGTTGCCGCGGTAGCCAAGACAAAGCACGAAGTCGCGGAACCCGCTGTGGGCGTAGACCTTCATGATGTGCCACAAAATCGGGCGCCCGCCAACCTCGACCATTGGCTTGGGGCGGAACTCCGTCTCCTCGCGCAAGCGCGTTCCCAGCCCGCCGCACAATACGACGACTTTCATCTTTTCATTGTATCCGGCAGGCACACTGGACACGCTGTGCCTCTAGTACAAAGCGTGACACCTCTCGGCCGATTTACTTCGAGTACAGATCAATCACCCGTTCAATCGAGCTTTGGCAGACTTTGCAGAAGAAGTCGGTGCGCGTGAACATGATGCAGTTCGACTGCGGCCGGTAGTATCCCTGGGCCTCGTAATTCGCACCCTCAAAGGCTCCCACTTTGCCGGCGTATTTTTCGGCCGCGAATCCTTCCTCTTCGTGCTTTTTCTCGGCGTTGAACAGCGCGTCCATCTCGCTTTCGGGGCGGTTCTCCTTGCGTAACTGGTGCCGATTGGCTTGAATGTCACGCTCGTAGGCCTCGAAGTCCTTCTTTTGCCATGGGGTGGGCAGAGGCGTGTCCGGCGAGACCAGGCGCTTCCACTTCAATTGGGCGGGATCGAGCAACGCGGTTACATTCGGCTCCCACGGCTCAATTCTGGTAGCCGGCGGATTGTAGGACACATCGGAGGTGTAATACTCATCCGCCAAGCCGGCAAAGTGATGACCGAATTCATGGACAAATATGTACGGCGCCCACAAGCTGTCAGCGGCCACCGTTGAATACAGGCCGAAGATCCCCCCGCCTCCATAGGTGTTGCCGTTCACCAGGACTTCAATGAACTCATATGGAGCGAAGGATGCAAGCTCTCGCAGCTTGCGGTTTTCAAAGCTCAGTATGTACCGCTCGGAGCCGAACGCATCGTAGGTAGCACCCGCCGGGGAAGAGCGCCAGATTCCTGTAGAAGGACGTGAAATGCCCGACTGCGCCGCTGCCGGGCACAGCGCCCGGACGTTGAAGTCCTCTCGCCGCTCCTTGAACGGAGAGGTCCGAAACAAGATGGCCGCCAGCCGTCGCGCGTCGGCTTCACACTTGCCGCGCTCTGCGGTGGTGTATCCGTCCCCCAGTATGAGGAAGTCAACCTTGTGCGCCGAATCGCCATGGACCTCGATGTCGATCACCGGACCAGGGTCGACGGCCGGACGGCTGCGGTCAAGGAATTCGTCGTTCGGATCGAAATTGGCTGACCAGACCTCGCGGAAGTTGTTTTGCGGATCGCGCTTCTTCAGTAGAATCTGCGCGGAAGCGTCCGGTGCGGGGAAACGCAGCGACTCGCTGAAGGTGCGATTTACGGTCTTGGCTTCGTCGGTGGACTCCCATTCGCCATAAATCGACGAGAAACCACGCGAGTAGAGCAACCGGTTGGTAGCCCGGTCGCGCACCTCGAAGAGATACTTGCCGAGATTGGTGTCGTCGATGGGATGGTTGGGATTCCCCGCCCACGGCAACGGTTCCACCACGACGCGGTCAAAGCTGAACATCTCCTGCGTGGCGTTTCCGGTGTGATAGTAATCGAGCCGGATAGTGGGGACCGCCGCTGATTGACCTGGTCCATTCGCTGCAACAGCGGTGGAGCTGGACAGAGTTAAAGCAACAAGGCATAAAAAGGCGTGTAGAAAGATATTAGTAGTCATCGGCGCAAGTATGAATGAATGGGGCGTATGCCTGCAAGAATATGCCCTACTTCGCAGGTTCATGCCCCGCGCTGACCAGGTTTACAAACAGGCGGATGGCACCCGGCACGCCAGCCGGGAGTTGGCGAAAGAAGCTGTAGCCGGTGTAGATGTATACTCCTTTTCCGTAGTGAGTCATGAGCAGCCCGCCTTTGAGCGGCTCTTCGCCGGGATCGTGCGAAGAAAGCAGCGGCACAAACTGCGGGTCCCAACTATGCATGAAGTAGAGGCCGCGCTCCTGCACCCAGCCGTCGAAATCAGCGGCAGTGATTTCGTTGGGAAAATGAAACACCGGATTCTCCGGGGCGAGGATTTCCACCGGGGCTCCTTCAACGGTCACGCGGTCGCGGCCCAGTTCCGCCGGATAGGGCGTGAAGTGGCCGTTGTTGAAGTCGGATACTCCGGTGTTATACAGCACCACAAGTGTGCCTCCCTGCTTGACGTATTCCAAAAGGCGCGCGTTGTTTTTCTTTACGTCTTCGCGGGTGTCATAGGCACGAATGCCGGCGACGATGGTCCCAAACCGGCTCAAATCACCTTCAGCTAATTCGTTCTCGGAGATCATCTCGACGTTCATTCCTGTCTGGCGCAGCACATCGGAGATGTCATCGCCCGCGCCCAAAATGTAGCCAACGTGCAAGCCAATAGGAACGTTTACGTCGACCACGCTGATGTTTTGTTTCGCCGGCTGGTAATAAAATGCGGCGCCGATGTCGGGGCGCGTGATGACGGTATAACCTTCAGATGATTTCTTGCCATCGTATGTTGCGACTGCCTCGGCTTCCACTCGACCGGGACTTATACCTCGCGATGGAATGCTAAGAGTTTCTTCGAAGGGTATCGCCAACGCTGGGGGATTTGTTGAGGAGCAAACGGCCTCTTGTCCTGGCATTGGTGAAATCAGGCCCAGATCGGGGAGCAGCGTAACGCTATCTAGTCCTAGCCAGCCCCTCGGGGGTTTGATTGCAAACTCGACGATCGCCGGCCGGCCAAAAGGGCACGGCAGGTTTTCTCTAATGGTTGCATGAACTTCGTCTGCGTGCCGATTCTCCAAGGGGATTACTTGATTTACCGGCCAAATTGCAACTGAAATGGCTGGCCCAACCGCTAATGGCATGCTGCGAACCAACTTCCCAGTATCAAGGTAAGTCGTCTGGGCTTCCGCATGCACCGAGCCGTGTGCTCTCCCGAACTCGTAAGTCGCGTGTACTTGTACGGGAGGCGGCGTGAAGGGCAGGGTAGCGTAGCGCGGCTGGTCGAGGATGTAGATAGAGTCAGTTTCCGGATTCTCGCGATGCCAATAGGGACGTGTTATCTCAGCGTCGGACGGAACCGAAATCTCGAACTGCGCGATGCGAGATTCCGCAGGACCCGACTCTTTTAGGATCTTGGCGTGCCAGCCGGGAGGCAGGTCGGGACTGACTGTTACATTTGCGAGCGGCGCTGCTGTATTCCTCCCTGCACCGTGCAGCAGACTGGACGTCTTCCTTTCAAGTTTCACGCTCAAGATAAACGACTGTCCTGGTACCGCGACAAAAACATCATCGGGTGTAGGCGCAGGTGGCGCATCCCAATTTGCGGTCGCCTCCAGTTCCACCCCCAGCGCCAGGTTTGCCGCTTCCTCCAACTGATCTTTCTTCGTATTTAGGTCGGCAAGTAAAGTCGCTTTCGCGGAGCGCGATAGCAAAGACTTCTGGACTTTACCGATCACGCCATTGACAGTAGTGAGCCCCGCTAGTAAGTGCGCCCCTGCGGCTTCCGCATTGCCGTGCTCGACCGCTGCTGTAGCCTTCTGGATATCTCCTTCGATCAACAGCAAAACGGGCCTCAGGTACGGGACCTTGCTTTCTTCCGGGCCGAGTCGCTTCGCCAAGCCGGGTAAGGTGGTGTCGATGCCGTCAAGAAAGTCTTTCTCGTGCTCACCCGCTTTGGGCATCGGCAGCACCGAATCCACCAGCTTGTAGTAAGTGAGGTGCGGGCCGGGATTGACATTCCACGAGCCGGCGCCCTGCGAAAGCTGATGCTTCAATCCCTGCATGGCATAGGCAACATAAGACATTCCCAGCAGCGGATCGACCTCGGCGGTATCCAGCGAGAGTGTGTATTCGTCCGGAGGCCGGACGTTATCCACATACAGCTTCTTCGGCTGCCAGGGCACCAGTCCTTCCTTGATTTGGTCGGGAAACCGCGCGGGATCGGCGGCGGCGCGAAAGGCCTCGCGCGTCAGAATACCGGCCGCGGTGTGGTGCCCATGTCCGTCTTTCGAAGTTCCCTGAAAGCGCGAAACCAGAACATCCGGACGAAACGTACGGATTACACGTACCATGTCGTCCAAGGCAATGTCATGCCCGTGCCATTTCTCGAAAGTCTCTTCCGGGCTCTTGGAGAAGCCGAAATCAGCCACACGGGTAAAGCGCTGCTCGACTCCGTAGTACTTGTCGGCAGCCAGCAATTCCAGCGTGCGCAGGACGCCCAGCCCGTCAAGCAGGTTGCTACCCATCTTATTCTGGCCGCCCTCGCCACGGACCAGCGTAAGCAGCAGGACGTCGGCCCCTTTGCCGCGCGACTCATAGGTCAGCATGCCGCCGTCTTCGTCGTCTGGATGCGCCGTGGTATGCATCAAGCGGGCCGTAGTTTTCAGCTTGATAAGCAACTGGCGGAGCTGGACGTCCGGCTTAAGGACGTCATTCGCGGCAGCGGACGCCGCAACGGGCGCGGGGGCAACGCCTTCGCGGGAGCCCGCCTGGGAAAAGCAAAGGCTGAACGCAATCCCCAGCAGGGAAATTGCCGCGGCTGTCTTGTAGCGCCGGCCTCCGAACCGGCTGTGGCAGCGACGGTTTCCGGCGACGCGGGCTAGCGACAACTGCGAGCTTGGCGGCGAACTTCGTGATCCAATGAATCCCTTGCGCATTAAGCGGATACCTTCGCATATAGACGAGCCAACACTCGCCCAGGCTTCACAGCGGCAGCGTTATAACCGTAAACTGCGGAGTGTCGGTTCCTATGCGCCTGGAAGGCAAGGTCGTGCTCATCACGGGGGCGGGCAGTGGCATTGGCCGCGCCTGCACGAACCTGTTTGCGAGTGAAGACGCTCGTGTCGCGTTGATCGCACGCCGCCGCGAGCGGCTGGAGGAACTGGTGTGTCAACTTGGCAGCGACCGCGCTCTGGCATTGCCGGGCGACATCACCGACGATCGTTTCATTGAGACAGCAGTCGCCCAGACTGCCAGAGCATTTGGTGGCTTGCATATTCTGGTCAATAGCGCCGCCGAGTTGCTGCCGGGCACTGTAGAATCGCAGTCGCTTGGAGACTGGGACACGACCTTCGCCACCAATGTGCGGGCCGCCTGGTTGCTCTCTCGCGCCGTAATTCCCCATATGCGGAATACCGGCAACGGCTCCATCATTCACCTGGCCTCGGTGGTCGGCCAGATTGGCGCCAGTAATCGCCTGGCCTATGGCGCTTCCAAGGGCGCCTTGATCGCCATGACAAAATGCATGGCCATGGATCTCGGCGCGCGGCAGATTCGCGTCAACTGCGTCTGCCCCGGCATTGTCGATACCGAATTAGTGGAGAATTTCATTCTGAAAGCACCCGATCCCGAGGCTGCCCGGCGTGCGCGAGTCGGGCTGCATCCTCTGGGCCGCTTCGGAACCGCCGACGATATCGCCGCCATGTGCCTGTACCTCGCCAGCGACGAATCGGCCTGGGTCACGGGTGCGGCACTGACGATTGATGGCGGTTATACTGCGGGGAAGCTCTAGCCCACTTTCACCGTCATCTATAATCAAACTCTGCGCTGGAGGAGAATTTCTTGGCTCACATGCATACCCCGCCCGGGCAGCCACCCGGGCCTCAACCGATTCCCGGCGTCAACGCCATTATTGCCGTCGGCAGCGGTAAAGGCGGCGTCGGCAAGACCACCATTTCCGTAAACCTGGCAGTCGCGCTGGCGCAGCTTGGCTATCGCACCGGTCTTCTGGACGCTGATGTTTACGGGCCCAACGTACCCACAATGCTGGGCGCCAGCGCCACCCCGCAACTCCTGCCCGGCAATCGCATTGAACCGCTGCAGCGCTATGGCGTCAAGGTGATTTCGGTGGGCTTCCTAAACCCCGGCGACAAGCCGTTGATCTGGCGCGGACCCATGCTGCATTCGATGATCAAGCAGCTTCTCGAGCAGGTGCAATGGGGAGAATTGGACTACCTGGTGGTCGATTTGCCGCCGGGCACCGGAGATGTGGCCATTTCCCTGATCCAAACCGTTCCCTTGACCGGCTCCGTCGTCGTTAGCACCCCATCAGAGGTGGCGCTGCAAGACGCGCGCAAGGCAATTGAGATGTTTCGTCAGGTCAAGGTCGACATCTTAGGTCTGGTGGAAAACATGAGTTCCTTCCATTGTCCACACTGCCAGAAAGAGATCGACATCTTTTCGAAGGGTGGCGGCGAGCGGACGGCCCGGCAGTTCGGCATGCCCTTCCTGGGCAGCATTGAACTGGATCCAGAGGTGCGCCAACGCGGCGACAGTGGCTTGCCGATCGCTCTGGAAGGCGAACAGGCGGAGCACGCCAAAGGGTTTTATGCTTTTGCCCGCAAGGTAGTGGAACGGACCGAGGCGTTGCTGGCTGCATCAGGGCGGGATGTGATTCAGATTCAGTGAGGAGCAAGAAATCAGAAGACAGGCTTCCACTCCTGAGTTCCGACTCCTTCCGATGAATCTGTCGGCTAAGTTTATGCATCTAAAGTGTTTAGTAGATAATTAGAACAAATCTGGAATGACTCCACCGTCCCAAATCGGATCGCGCGAGCGCGAGATTTTAACCGCTATCGTAGACACGTTTATTGCCACCGGCGAACCGGTTGGTTCCCGAAGCCTGGTGCGCCAAAGCACGGAGAGCTTGAGTGCAGCGACCATCCGCAACGTGATGGCCGATCTTTCCGATGCCGGATACCTCGAGCAGCCGCATACCTCGGCTGGACGCGTACCAACCGCACAGGCCTTCCGCTACTACGTAGACCAACTTACGGGTGCTGCCCGCCTCTCTCCGAGCGACGAAGACATGATTCGGGGCTCTCTGCGCACCGCGGGGGACGTGCAAGAGTTCATGGAGCGAACCTCTCATGTGCTCTCCCTTATTTCCAGCGGCGTCGGTGTGGTAGTTGCGGGAGCGGGGCCGAGCAATGCGCTCGAGCCCCTCTATTTTTCTCGACTGGGCGACCATAAGGTATTGGCAGTGCTGGTCACGAAGGCAGGAGTAGTGCATGACCGCGTACTGCGGGTCGAAAACGAACTGACCCAGGATGACCTCGACCTGGCATCACGCTACCTGAACGAGAACTTTCGCGGCTGGACGCTGACAGCTTTGCGGCAGGAAATCGGACGCCAAGTTGAGCAGCAACGCAGTGAATACGACCGCCTGATGGCGTCGCTCGAGCAACTCTACAAGCAGGGAGCCCTGGCGACACAAGCCGGCCCGAGCGTTTACGTGGAAGGCGCCGCGAATCTTCTGGTCGCCGAAAAGGACAAGGAACGCTTGCGGCATTTGCTACAGGCGCTGGAGGAAAAAGAACGAATCGTCAGTTTGCTGAGCGCTTACCTGGATGCCCGGCAAGAGGCCGTCCGCGTGGTGATCGGCCTCGAACAGGAGCTGCCGGATTTGCGAAACATGGTGCTCATTGGGGCCCCGGCGCATGTAGGGAACGAAGTTGTCGGCTCGCTCGCCGTAATCGGGTCCACCCGGATCGACTATCAGCACACGATTACGGCAGTATCCTACATTGCGCGGTTATTTGATCAGCTTTTGAGCACGGAACAACAGTAGGAGAGATTTTATGCCCAAGGGAAACGGACAAGTCGATTCCGGCGGATTGGACCTCGAACATGAGCTGCCGCCGGGGCAAACGGATGGTGACACACCATCCACTGAGGATCTGGCTGGTCTCGAAGCAGAACTGAAGCAGTTGCGAGAGCAGAATGCCATGCTGGTGGACCGGCTGGCGCGGGCGCAGGCAGAGTTTGAGAATGCACGGCGACGCGCCCAGCGCGAACAGGAAGACTTCCGCGAGTTCGCGCTGGCCAATGCCATAAAGTCGCTGATCCCGATCCTTGACAGCTTCGACCGCGCCCTTGCCAGCGGCTCCGGCGGTGAAGACCTCCGCTCAGGCCTGGAATTGGTTGACCGGCAGTTGCACGATGCGCTAACGAAACTGGGCGTGGAGGAATTTGCGTCCCAGGGACAGCCTTTCGATCCGACGGTACATGACGCCGTAGAGATGGTCGAGACTGAAGACGTGCCGGACCAATACGTACTGCAGGAATTGCAATCGGGATACAAGCTGAAAGGCCGGTTGCTGCGCCCCGCTATGGTGCGAGTGGCGCGCAATCCCAGAAAATAGCAGTTCGTAGTTAGCGGCTAGTAGCCCGGTGCCGGCATTCGTCGTTTTCCCAGTGGCTACCTACTCACTGCTAACTGCCTGCTACTTCAATTAT
>JBEKOS010000155.1:0-8823 GCA_049521535.1 Terriglobales bacterium
GTTCGCCCAATTTGATGCCCCGGCCTGGGATTCGCAGGTAGAGAGCGATGCCGCAGCTGGCCACCTAGATGCCCTCGCAAAAGAGGCCCTTGTCGATTATCGCGCCAGCAAAGCGCGTGAGATTTGAAGCATCTCGCCTCCAGCAGATTCTGGCGGTGCTTCGACGTCCTACCGTCTAACATTCAAGAGCTTGCCCGCTACAGCTATTCGTTGCTCAAGCAGGATCCGTTGCATCCTTTTTGTTCACATTCTAAAATCTGAATTCTTAAGTCTTAATTGTCTATTGAGTGGTTCTCGTCCCCATCGGTAACCAACCCCTCCTGCTCCAGAGTTTCCAGATACTCTGGGCGTTTCTCGAGATAATGGTCCGCCGGGACTTTTCCGTTCAGCCAGGAAAGATCCATGGGATAGACTTCGGGGTCGAAGATCACACCGTACATATGCCAGATGAGGATGGAAAAAGTGGCCAGCAGAGCTTCATAGTAGTGGATGGCTGTGGCGGCGTCGGTGGTCCACTTGGGGAAATGGCGCAGGGCAAAGCTGTTGAACCAGAGCAGGAAGCCGGAGACCGCCATTACAAATGTGCCCCACAGAAATGCCCAGTACTCCATCTTCTCCACGTAGTTGAACTTCCCGTACACCGGTCGTTCTTTGGACACGCCCAGGTTGTAGAGGATGGCATTGACCATTTCCGTGGCGTCGGAGAAGCGCACCAGCATGTATTTGAGGATCAAGCGATCGCGGCGATTCACGGCCAGGTCCACAAAGTGGTAAAGGAGCGACAACACCAACACGATTGCCGCCGCTCGATGCACGGTTCCCCGCGCAGCGTAAAGCGGCTTCCAGGTCGCCAGCGCCTGCGCCCACCACTGGTCCGGGAACTTCAGCATGAATCCGGTGACCACCAGCGTGGGGAAGCTGACCATGACGAGCCAGTGGGCGATCCGGAAATGCAGTCCCATGCGCAAGGCCTGCCGCGACGACCCGGCATGGTGAGACCGGCCCCGCATCAGCTTCGCCAGGAAGTCGATCAGGTTGTGGAGAATCATGAATCCCAGGGTTGCGGGAATCAGAACCAGGTAAGCCCGCCGGATCCATTCCACCACCGGATGGGCCGGTCCCTGCGAAATCTGCACGTGCACGGCGCCGATGGCAAAGCTCTTGCCCGCCCCGGAATGGCAGTTACCGCAAGTGGCGGCAAGGTTCGCCGGGTTTACCGTCGAGCGCGGGTCGCTCGAACGGAAGATGTTGTGTACTCCATGGCAGGACGCGCAATTGGCCACCGTCTGCGAACCTTCGCGATTGGCGAGTCCGTGGAAGCTCTGAGCGTAGGACGGAACACGGTCCGCCGGCAGATTGTAGCTTTGCGCCAGGCGCGCGTCGCCGTGGCAGCGTTCACAGGTTACGATCGAGACTCGCGCGGCATTGACCGGCGAATTTGGATCTTTGGGCCCAAGGATCAGGTGCTCCCCGTGGCAATCCGTACAAACCGGCGCGCCCCCGGCTCCCGCCAGCATCCCCTGCCCGTGGATGCTCGACAGATAGGTCTTTTGGATATCGGTATGGCAGGCGCCGCAGGTGCCGGCGACATTCCAGTGGTTAACCTTGGACCGTGCGTCCCGAGCGGGAAATATGTCGTGGCTGCCATGGCAACTGGAGCAGGAAGCAACCTTGAAATTTCCCGCAGCCAGCGCCCGCCCGTGCACGCTCTGCTGATAGAGCTCTACCGGATGAGCAATCGGGATATTGTGCCGCGACAGAAAATCTGCGCGGCTGTGGCAACTGGCGCAGGTGGTGGGCAGGTTTTGCTTGGCCACCATCGAAGCGGGGTCGTCATGGGAGCGAATGTTATGCACCGGCCCATGGCAGGAAAAACAGGTTGGGGCATCCTGATCGCCTGCCTTCGCCGCCTGCCCGTGGATACTTGCATGCAACTGCTTTACCTCATCCGCATGGCATTCGACGCACTTCCCCGGAGCAAGTTTTTCCGCCGTTTTGAGTTCGTGTGCGCTGCCATGGCACGAAACGCAGGCATCCGAACCGAGCACGCCGTGCACGCTCGCCGGCAGGTTCTTGGTCTCATCAGCATGGCAGGTGGCGCATTGCACCTGGGGGATCTTCGCCGGGTGAGGAAATTCCTTGATGGCGGTGTGGCAGTCCTGACAGCCAAGGACCGAATGAGCGCCGGCGGCGTGCTTGGCGGGATCGACGAAGATGTCTTTTCCGGAATCAGACTTAAATCCGGACTGGCTGTGGCATGCCAGGCAGGTCTCGTCGGGATTTGCCGCTTTTTCAGGCTGGGCAATAGCGACCGTTCCCGCGAGTAGCAGGATTGCCGCGATTAACAGCAACCCGAAACCTTTCAGAGTAAAACTCGCGCGTAACGGGGTGCTGTTTCTTCTCCAGTTCATTTGGAGCTCGAAGCAGGCGGTGCCGGTTGCATGCCCAGTTCGGTAAGGACTTTGGGGTTCTTCTCATCCATCGCCAGCAGGTCGTGACAGGCGGCACAGTCATTGGTGATCACCTGGCCGTCGGCACTGGTATGGCTGCCGTCATGGCAGCGGAAACAGCCGGGGAAATCATTATGGCCGAGGTTGTTCGGATGCACTCCCCAGCCGATATTCATTTCCGGGAAGATATTGCGCAGGTAAATGTCTGCCACCTGATTCGCCGATTGCTCGAGCAGCATCCGCCGCGTCTGGTAGATTTGCGGATACTTGTCGCGATAAAAATCATTGATGCTGTCCACTATCCGCTTCCGCGCGGTGTCCCGGTCGGGATAGGTAACCTTAAGGGCTTCCACGGCCTTCTTCTTTATATATGGCAAATCGGGGCTGATCTTGCCGTCCGCCATCGCCTTGTCAACCGCGCCTTCCGGCAACTCGAACTCATGCGTCGGGCGGTTGTGGCAATCCACGCAATCCATGGTGCGCAGTTCGCCTCTTTCGATCTGCTGCGGCGTGGCTTTGATGTCGCTGGCGACATACTTCGTCGTCTTGCCTGTATCGCTGGTGTAGTACACCACGGGTATGACCTGGCGCGCCTCGTCAATGGAAACGTAGCGCAGCTTGACTCCTTCATTCAGGTGCCGCCCATGAATGCCCACTCCACCACGCCAACTTCGTCCGCCGACTTTGAGCAGCAGCACGGTCTTGGCCACGGTGTTGAATTCGTCATCCTGAAACTTCGTTTTCACCAGCAGCTTGTCGCCGGTGAAGCGCTGCGGCCAATGGCACTGCTCGCAGGTTTCTCGCGCCGGACGCAGGTATTTCACCGGTGTGGGAATGGGACGGGAGTAGGTATGAAAGGCGACGGCAAAAACCTGGCGCAGCCCGGACAACTTGGAACGAACAAACCATGGAGCGCCCGGACCAATATGACATTCCACACACTCCACACGGGAGTGGGGGGAGTTCTGGTAGGCGGTATATTCCGGCGCCATTACCGTATGGCACGTGAGGCCGCAGAACTGGGTGGAATCCATGTAGCTGACGCCACGATACGATGCGGTTCCGATAATAAGGAGGTTAAGCACCGTGGCAAAGCCCACCCATTCCAATCCACGCCTGACTACGGGCTGTCCGAGGTCGATGGCGGGGTAGATGGTGGGCAACGTGCCCTCCGCCAGCAGCTTGGCCCTTCGCAGTACGATCCCCACGGGAATCAGAACCAGTCCCAGGACAAAAATCCCGGGCAGGATTAGGAAAATAAGGATACCGATGTAGGGGTGCGGCGGGCCCGGAAGAAAAAAATCATAGAACCAGAACGCCACCATGGTGAGGGCACTGCTGGTAACCAGCACAGCGCCAACCAGCGAGATCGCGTTCTGGCCCAGGTGGTAAACCGGGCGGGCCCAGCCCCGGAAGCTTTCGTTTAGAGTCATCGAAGTCGGCGCAAACCCTGCCTTATCCATCCGGACAGGGCTCGCCGTTGGTCACCACGCAGCGCCTGCAGGCACCGCGTGGCAAGGTTATTAATAACGTTCAAACCGGGAACTGACTATTTCTTCCCGAGTGTGCGAATGTATGCAACCAGACCTTTAACGTCATCCGGCGTCAACTTGTCCTTGTAGGCGGGCATTTTGTTCTTGCCGTTGGTGATCGCGGCGCTCAGGTCGGCGTCGCTCATTTTTTGTGTGTCGGCTGAAGTAAAATCATGCACTCCCATCTTCTGGCCCATGGGCGAGCCTTTTCCATCGGCGCCGTGACACATTGCGCATTTGGCTTTGTAGGTGCCGGCCGCATCATCTGCCAGCAGTGAAGTGGCGGAAAGCAAACCGCTCAAAAGTAATGCGAATACTACTGTTTTCTTCGAAACAAGCTTCATATTTATCGCCTCCAAGAAGTTTTAGATCACTCGCGGCATTCTACCAAACTACTGTGCAGATTGCGCTCGAAGTCACAGAGAAACAAAAGGCGCCGGCCCTTCCATTGACGTCCGGAGGGATTTCCTTCGGGCTCCTACTGTCATTTGTATCGGGCCGCAAGGCACGTGACTGTGATAACGGTTACGGCGCGTTGTGATTACTGTCACGGTGGGTGAATGCAACATCGGTGGTGCTACGCCGGGCACGAAACGCATGCCGCTCGGGCACGTGTCCCGTACCGAGCGTCCTTTGAACTGGTTTTGTTTGGCCGCATTTTTCCTCAGTTTCAGCAGTCTTCGGCTTACGCGTGATCCCAATCACATCAGACGGTGCAGCAAGTCACGGCTACAAGTCCACCCGATCTGGAAATATGCATCATAGACATGCGAGTCACTTGCGACATCACCGACTGTGGCCGTGCCCGAAGTTTCACGCTTCGCCGGCGGTTTCTTCGTGCCAGGTTCCCGCTACTGCCAACACTCTTTCTGCTATCAGTACCGTTCATAATCCAGACCTCCGCTGCTGCGCCCGCCAATGACGATTGCCTGGCTTGCCACAGCGACAAGTCCCTGACCACCAAACGCGGCGGTCGAACGGTTTCGCTGTTCGTGGATCAGAAGAAATTCGGAGGCTCCGTTCACAGTTCCCTGTCCTGCACCAACTGCCACGCTGATTTGGAAGGCAAGGATCTGCCCCACTCCACCCCGTTGGCCAAGGTGAATTGTGGCACTTGCCATAACCAGGAGGGAGACCAATACACTCGTTCCTTACACGGCAAGGCGGTCGCTCGCGGAGACGCCCTGGCGCCGCGCTGCATGAACTGCCACGGCAACCACGATATCGTGCCAGTTAAGGACCCGCGTTCGGCGGTGGCGGCGATGAAGATACCGTTCGTCTGCGGCGGGTGTCACCGCGAGGGCACGGCGGTCCAGACCAGCCGCAACATCGAGCAGCACGACATACTGGAGAATTATTCCGAGAGCATCCACGGCGAGGGCCTGCTCAAGAAGGGGCTGATCGTAGCTGCCAATTGCGCCTCATGCCATACCGCACACTCGATTCTGCCGCATACCGATCCCAACTCTTCAATTGCGCGCAAAAACATTGCCACCACTTGCACCAAATGCCACGCCAATATTGAAATCGTGCACCGCAAGACGATTCGCGGCGAGCTGTGGGAAAAACAAGCCAATATCCTGCCCGCCTGCGTCGACTGCCACCAGCCGCATAAGATAAGGAATGTTTTCTATTCGCAAGGCATGGCCGATGCGGATTGCATGCGGTGCCATGCCGATGAAAAACTCAAGGCCACGGATGGCAGATCCATGCTGGTCCGGGTCGGCGAAGTGGCCGGCTCCCGTCACGCCAAAGTGGCCTGCAGCCAGTGCCACTCTGAAGTGAACGCCTCGCGGGTACGCCCCTGCGAAACCCTCACCCGCAGGGTCGACTGCACCGCCTGTCACGCAGAAATCGGACTACAGTATCAGAAGAGCACGCATGGGCAGTTGGCGGCTAAGGCGAATGCCAATGCGCCGGTTTGCCAGGATTGCCATGGCTCCCACCACGTACTTGGCAAGCACAACCCGGAATCGCTGACTTTTCCCACCAACGTGCCTGACCTCTGTGGCCGGTGCCACCGCGAAGGCCACAAGGCCGCGATGATGTACACCGGTACCGAGCATCAGATCATTCCTCGTTATAGCGAGAGCATTCACGGCAAGGGGTTGCTGAAGAGCGGCTTGACGGTGACTGCCACCTGCACCAGTTGTCACACCGCCCACCGCGAACTCCCTGCATCCGATCCGGAATCGACGGTGAACCCGAAAAACGTCCCCACCACGTGTGGCGCCTGCCATCATGGCATTGAAGAGCAGTTCAACCAGAGCATCCATTCCCCCTTGGTGACCAAAACCGATAAGCCGCTACCGGCCTGCAACGACTGCCACACCGCTCATTCGATAAGCCGTACGGATGAGGACGCTTTCAAGCTCAACATTATGAACACGTGCGGGCGCTGCCATGAGGAAATCGCCAAGACCTACTTCGACACCTACCACGGCAAAGTGTCCAAATTGGGTTATACCAAGACAGCCAAATGCTACGACTGCCATGGAGCACACGACATCCTGAAAGTGACCGACCCGAACTCCCACCTGAGTCGCGCCAATGTGGTGAATACCTGCCGCAAGTGCCATTCCGATGCGACGCGGCGCTTCGCCGGATATTTGACCCACGCCACGCACCACGACCCCAAGAAGTTCCCGTTCCTGTTCTGGACCTTCTGGGGGATGACGGCCCTGCTGATCGGCACATTCACCATAGGCGGCATTCACACTTTGCTCTGGCTGCCCCGCGCGTTCCAAATGCGTCGCGAGTTACGTGCCGCCGAAGCTCGGGAAGCGGAAACCGATGAGGCTGCGTCGAAGCTCCTCAAAGGCTGTCAACCGGAGGAGAACCAGCATGGACGTAAGTAACAACGAAGCCGGAAACACAGTCACTTCTCACCTTGAAGCCACCGCAGTGCAGGAGCCGCGGCCAGAAACCCGGGTTGGGTTGCTGCCAGCGGTGGAGGTCGACCGCCGTGAATTTGTCCGCTTTACTCGCCTTTACCGCACGCTGCACGCCTGCATGATCATCAGCTTCCTGACGTTAGCGCTTTCCGGACTTTCGCTGAAGTTCTCCTACACCGCCTGGGCCGCCAAGCTATCGCGCATCATGGGTGGATTCGAGACCGCCGGGTACGTCCACCGCTTTGCGGCGCTCATCATGTTCGGGACGTTCACCGCACACGTGATTGGCCTGGTGAAGGAAAAGCAACGCAAAAAGGCTTCCTGGCGGTCCATCCTATTTGGACCGAACACATTGCTGCCGACCCGTCAGGACCTAAATGAATTCGTGGGTACGATGAAGTGGTTCGTCGGCATGGGACCGCGACCGCAGTATGGGCGCTGGACATATTGGGAGAAGTTTGATTACTTTGCCGTTTTCTGGGGGATAGTGGTCATCGGCTCAACCGGGCTGACCCTCTGGTTCCCGGTATTTTTTACGCGATTCCTGCCGGGACCATTCATCAACGTGGCCACCATTATTCATAGTGACGAAGCTCTATTGGCCACGGGTTTTATATTCACCGTGCATTTTTTCAATACCCACCTGCGGCCGGAAAAGTTCCCTATGGATACCACCATCTTCACCGGCCATATGCCTTTGGCTGAATTGAAGCGCGACAAACCTCGGGAGTATGCCTCTTTAGTCGCCTCCGGCGAGCTGGAACAGCACCTGGAAGAACCCCAGCCTGAAATTGTGGTCAAGACAATTCGGATGTTTGCCTGGATGGCGCTGGCCATCGGCTTCAGCGTTGTGATCTGGATCGTCTACGCGATGCTCTTTGCTTACCGATAGGCGTATCGCTTAATGCCGTCTTGTGAGCTTCACTTCAAACCTGAGATGGAATTCTCCCAGACTCTCCTTCGTGCGTGGCTGCGCTATGGCAGCACGGCAAATCGGGAGACGGCCGCCAGCCGTAACGCGGAACCAGCACTACCCGCCTGGCGGCTTATTGCGTGACGGTTATATCGACCGCCGCGGTAGCCGGGGTTGCCCCCGCAGCCGAGGCAGTTACCGCAATGGCATAGGTCTTTTGAACCACCCCCACAACACCCCCACCCGCCGTTCCGCAGCATCCTACCCAACTCATCGCCATCAGCACCAACAACCCAAGCAGGAGCCAGTCCGCCTTGCGCAAACGCCGCATCCTGATTGCACTGACTCCGCCCGGCAGCAACAACAGGCCGGGCAGCATCAGGGCAAGGAAGGCAGATGAGGACGAAGAGTCGCGCCGGTTGCGAACTCGGGCATCCGCCGTGGTTGTGCTGACGATCATTGCGACGGTCCCTGGAAGGCCGCCCACCGGAATCGTAGCAGGCGAAAACGCGCAACTCGAATCAGAAGGCAACCCCGTGCAGGCAAACGTCACCGGAGCAGTAACCGTGCCGGTCGCACTGACCAAGAGGCTGTAGGTGCCCTTTTGCCCACCCACAACCGTGAGAGTAGTAGGCGTTGGCACCAAATGAAGAACTGCCGCAACCGCAGCATTGACTACTTGGGACAAGTCTCCGCTGCTGCCGGTGTAATTGCTGTCACCGGAATAAGTCGCGACGATCGCGTCCGTTCCCACCGGCAATGCTGACGTCGCACATTGCGCCGTGGTGGACGAACTGAGTGCAACTGTCGAGCACCCGCTTATGGTCGTTCCATTGGAGGTGAAGGCCACCGTGCCAGTCGGTGTCGGCGGCCCCGCAGGCGATACCGACGCGGTGAATCTCACTGCATCGCCAAAAGTAGAGGGATTCACGCTGGAGGCCACAGCCGTGGTCGTGGCGGTCAACGCCGCCGGATTCACAACCTGCGACAGGTCTCCGCTGCTGCCGGCGTAATTGCTGTCGCCGGAATAGGTC
>JBEKOS010000156.1:0-8816 GCA_049521535.1 Terriglobales bacterium
AGGCCCTGGAGAAGGACCGTGAGCTTCGTTTCCAACATGCCTCGGAAATGCGTTCCGAGTTATTGCGGCTGAGGCGCGATTCCGAAAGCGGAAGCGGCGCCAGGGCGCCCAGTTCGGGCGTGGTCGCCGATGACAACACGGTCGCGCGTTTTCTGACTCCCGTTCCGTCCCATGCGGCACCCGGCGCCGGCACGACGGAGGTCCAAGTTCCGCTCGCCGGGCGGGCGAACTTCTGGAAGATTGCGCTTCCTGCATTGCTGGTGTTGGTGCTTCTTCCCAGCGCGCTTTACCTTCGTGCGCGCCGAAGCAGGCCGCTGACCGACAGAGACACTATTGTTCTTGCAGATTTCTCTAACAGCACCGGCGATCCGGTATTCGACGACACGCTGAAGACGGCGCTTGGCATTTCCCTGCGGCAATCGCCGTTTCTCAATGTGCTCTCCGACACCAAGGCCGCACAGACCCTGCAACTGATGACCCGCGCGGCTGACACTAAACTCACTCCCGAGGTGGCTCGCGAGCTTTGCCAGCGAGTGGGCGGCAAGGCCTACCTGTCCGGATCAATCGCCAGTCTGGGCAGCAGTTATGTGCTCGGGTTAAAGGCCGTGAGCTGCATAAACGGGGACACGCTGGCGCAGAAGCAAGTGACGGCGGCGTCCAAGGAGGCAGTGCTGGACACTCTGGGCGAGACGGCTTCCGGGCTGCGCGGCGAACTTGGTGAATCTTTGGCAACCGTGCAGCGGTTTGATGTTCCGCTGGCACAAGCCACCACTGCTTCGCTCGAAGCGCTGAAGGCTTACAGCCTGGGCAGAAAGGCTGAGTATGAGAAAGGCACCGAGGCCATTTCTTACTTTGAACATGCCATCCAACTTGATCCGAATTTTGCGATGGCTTACTGGGAGGCAGGCAACATCTATTCCAGTCGCGGCGAGCCAGGGAAGGCGAGCGGATACCTTTCCAGGGCATTCCAGTTGCGGGAACGAACCAACGAGCGGGAAAAACTGCATATCACCGTGCTGTACTACCTCGATGTAACCGGAGAGCTGGAGAAAGCGGCCGAGATTTTTCGGGAGCATATTGAGAACTACCCCCGGGAGTATGCCGCCTACGAGAATCTCGGCATAGTGTACGCCGACCAGGGGCAGTATGAAAAAGCCTTAGAGGTTACACGCCAGGGGCTGCGCCTTGAACCGAATGCTGTAGCCGGGTACGACGGTGTCGCCAACTGCACCCTGGCGTTGCATCGCTTCGACGAGACCCGGCAGGTTATCCACGAGGTGCAGGCGCGCAAGCTGGATGACTTTATCGTGCACGATGCGCTTTATATACTCGCCTTTTTCGAGGCGAACTCCGCCGCCATGGCGGAACAACAACAATGGTTTGCGAGCCATGCCGGCTACCAAGACTGGGGCGCTGCGCTCGCCTCGGACACTGAGGCGTATGGCGGTCATCTGGGCACGGCGCGGAAGCTGACTAAGCGTGCGGTAGACGCCGCCATACGCGAAGACAGCCGGGAAAATGGCGCAATTTGGCAGGCTATTGCGGCTCAACGTGAAGTTGCTTTCGGCAACGCCGCGGAGGGCCGGCAGAAGGCGGCAGAAGCTTTGCAGTTGTCTCCCGCGAGTTCAGGAGCTGAGGCCGAAGCGGCGCTTGCTTTCGCCATGGGGGGCGAGAGTGCTCGAGCTGAATCCCTGGCCCTGGACTTGGGAAAACGCTTCCCGCTGAATACTCAGATGCAGGCGCTTTGGCTGCCCGCGATTCAGGCGCAATTGGCTCTGGAGAAGAAGGATCCGCCGGCTGCACTGACTGCGCTCCAGGCTGCTTCCGCTATTGAACTGGGGTCCATTCCATTCGTCAGTAATCTCTCCTGCCTGTACCCGACTTATGTGCGCGGAACGTCGTACCTGTCCGCCGGGAAGGGCGCTGCTGCCGCCGCTGAATTTCAAAAGATAATCGACCACAGCGGCATTGTCGGGAACTGTTGGACGGGAGCCCTGGCACAATTGGGAGCAGCCCGGGCCGATGCCGTGGAGGCGAGGACCCTGCAAGGCGCTGACGCTGACGCAGCCCGCGTCCGGGCACTTGCCGCTTACAAGGATTTTCTCACCCTCTGGAAAGACGCCGACCCCGACATCCCCATCTTTAAGGAAGCCAAGGCGGAGTACGCCAAGCTGCAATAGTTTTCGCCGGCATATTCCCGTCATCTTATGTCGCTCACTCGCATGTCCCGCCGTGATGGCCTGCCAACCATTCCGGTCGTATTACGGGCAAGAGGGAAATATTTCCGGGCGACAATTCAGCGCGGGGTAGGGTGGCGCGGCCGAATGCTGAACCGGCCCAAAGCTCCACGAAGACGGTTTAATTACGGAAGAACAGAAACATGTCTAAAATCGTAGTTCAGATGCCGACCGACCATCGCGCCCCAAGCTTGCTCATTTTGCCAACACTCTTAGTCTTGGCTAAGCACTCCATGCGTTCTTATGCGCGCATCGCCGTCCTGTCTGCGTTTGCAGTTTTTCTGCCGCGTGCGTTCCCGGCCACCATCGTGAGCGAGAGCAGAATCACCATCACTGGAGGCGCCTTCGCCGGCGAAACCTTCATTCTTCCCCGCGTAAACGGCGACTGGTATGTCACGTCCGGCGATGCACATGCCGGCCTTGCCCTGCGTCCCGCGGCCACGGCAGCGCATCAGGGGACGTTCAATATCGAATGGGACGGCAAGGGTGCGACACAAACGATCAATGCCGAGAACAACGATCAGGTGAAGTACAACCAGCGGTTTGCGTTTTACCTGCACTTTCTGGCCCCTTACAACCAGACGGTGCAGCCGAAAGGCGCGGACTCGGTCGAGATCACGATAGTCAGAATGGATGACCTGACCCTCGAAGCGAACATCACCGGAACCGCAACCGGAACCGGGCCCGCACCGGTGCGAATCACGGGCGTCATCAAACTTCATCGCGATAAGTCCGACCAAAAGGCCAGTGGCGCCTACGGGAACTGCGATCCTGGAATTCACGACAAGTTGGTCGGCGCCGAGTGGCGTTCGCCATCGGAGTGCGAGGTGAACTTCGATCGCTTCATTCGAGAGGCGCTGCCGGGTGCGTTCGCTCGCGTCGAGGACACCCTGACCCAGGGAGACTGGGAAGAGACCCGCAAGCCGAAGTTCAACCCCCTTACTTCCATTGCCCGTCACTCGGAGAACGACCCGTACAATCTGCAATCGTCGCAGGATGGACTCATCCGGTTCCAGTTCCAGTTGCGGCCGGGCAGCGAACAGGCGAAGCGCAATGAGGCTGCCCTGGCCGTAGCGGGACGAGGGTTTGCGGATGCCATGAAGAGCGCTGCCGCCGCAGAGGCGTACAAAGCGGAACTCCTCAAGGTTACGCACGCGACGGAGGGTTCCAGCAAGATCGCCATCACCGTCGGGATCAATTCCAGGTCCCTCGGGATGGTCAACTTTCAGGGCACCTACAGCGCGGTGCAGATTCCCGGGGCGGGCTATTCACTCACCGTGCCGTATGTGCAGTCGCGCACGGGCGGCGATATTGGCGCCTCCCATGAAACAACGTATGTATTTCTCGGGAACTGGGCGCCGGCGACGAGCACGAAGTCAGGCGGCAACGATAAGAATATCGTCGTAAAGGCCAGCCTGAACCCGAAAGCGCCGGCGCTTTCGGTGCAGAATATCTGGGTGGAGATTCAGGCCAATGCCGCGCTCGCGCAGGAGGTGATCGGACTGGTCGACTGGAACGCCCTTAAGCAACTCCTGACGCCGCAATGACCGCACGCGCGTTTGCCCGCCGCATCGCCACGCCAAGTCGCTCTTTCCTGCCATTCTCTGCGGTGTAACAGGTCAAGAAAAAGGTAGTATCATCGTAGGATGAGACAGAAGACATCAATCACACTGTCGCCCGATGTGCTGGCGAAAGTGGACCGTCTGGCTGGCTCCAAGTACTCCCGATCAGCCTTCATCGAACATGTTCTTCGCCAATATTTGCATCGAGCGGCGCATGCGTTTGCCGAGGCGCGCGACGTCAAGCGAATCAATGCCGCCGCCGATCGGTTGAATGCTGAGGCCGCCGACGTACTGGGCTACCAGGCGCTTGACGACTAAATGGGCCGCCCAGATTGACGAGCAGCTGGCGTGCACTATGAGGCGAGGAGAGATTTACCTGTTATCGAAGGCTACCGGCGACCCCAAGCGTCAGAGGGCGTTTGTGGTCGTAAGCCGGCAAGCGCTGATCGATTCCAAGTTCTCGACCGTGGTGTGTGCCCCGGTGTTTTCGCACGGTGAGGGATTAACCACCCAAGTGGCGATCGGCCCGGAAGAAGGCTTGAAGCATGCGAGCTGGATCATGTGTGATAACGTGATCAGCATTCGCAAGTCTGACCTCACCAACTACCTGGGGTCAATACCCCGCAACCGGATTGCAGAGTTAAATCATGCCCTGAAAATGGCGCTGGAGCTGTGAGCTTGTCCAATCACCGCGATCCCCAAGTATCGGCTGAAGCAGACGCTACCGCGGGAGGATCGCCAGCTTTTCCGGCGGAATGGCCCTTATCTCTCTCGCGTCAAGCCTCAAGTGCGAAGTGACCATTTCCGGAGGAATCCGTCGCAGCCAGTTGTTAAGCGAGAAGTCCACGACCTCCGTTGCCTTGAACAATTCCAGGAACACCAGGTCCGTATCGCCGGTGTTTTCCACATAATGACCGGCCACGGCGGGAACGTAGCCGACGTCGTTAGCGTTGAAATCCATGGTGCGTGCCTGTCCGACGGGCATAAACACGGTCATGCGGGCTTTCCCTGCCATATAGAACTGCCACTCCGAGGCATTGGGATGCCAGTGGAGCTCACGGAGCCCCCCGGGCTTGATCGTGTTCAGGGCGGCGGCAATGTTCTTCGCGGCGGGGAAGTTGTGCGAGTCAACGATGCGTATTTCGCCCCCGGCCGTCCGCCTGGTCGGCGCCATCGCTTCCATCCTGAAGGTGTATTGGATGCGGGAGCGCACGCTCTCCCCGCCAACCGCCGCCCGGTCCTCCTGCAGCGCCCCCGGCAGGTCTGCTGGAAAAATGTAGAGCTCACTCCTGGGAAGATCGCTGAGGGCGCGCTCCGTAAATCCGGAGTTCTTCGACAATACTTCCGGCGGCGTATGCGCCAGCCAGTCCGAGAGCAGGAAAGTGTTGTCTTCCGAGAACATTCCCTGATTGAAGACCAGCAGGAACTCGCATCCGTCCGGTCCCAGCCCCTGGATCGAATGAGGGAAACCGGCCGGAAAGTACCAGAGATCGCGCTTACTCACGTCGTCGATGAAGACGGTTCCATCAGGATTGAGCACGGTAACCCGGGCATTTCCGTATAGCATGATGGACCACTCGTCTGCGGTATGCCAATGCAGTTCGCGAAAGCTGCCCGCCGTCAGGCGCATATTAACGCCGGCAATCTCGGTGGAAGGCGGCAGCTCGCGCTGCGTCACCTGGTGGGTCCAACCACCTTCTTGAACTCGCTTGTGCGCCAGATCGAAGGAGTACCAGATGGGCCCGGTGTCCCCGTGATCTGTCGGGGGAGGCATGTTGGAGCTGGGATTCTCGTAGCGAAGCGGTTCGTTCCTCTGGCCAGGGTCACTCGAGGAATGGTCACGCTCGGCGTGAAGCGCGCCTACTTGCGTTTCCGCGTGGTCATCGGGCCGCGCGGATCCAACCGAAGCCGACACCCTGGTTGCTTTTCCCGGAACAGTTTTCTTTGAGAGTCCTTTCTGCGTTCGCTTGGCTTGCTTCTGGTTACTCATTTCTCTCTTTCCTTTTCCTTTTGTTACTGCTGAGGCACGTCGTTTTCGCTCGACCAATTGTAGCGATTTCGCGGGCACGGTCAAACCTCGCATGTGGCGATGGAATTCGTGACTGCCTTCCTGCCGCAATGCCGGGTTCTCTCAGCGGCCACTGTGTCCCCTGCGGTGAACCGGTTTACTTCTGATCCGCGCGCATCAGAGTGAATCCCCACGGCACGCCGGGGCGGGCGCGGCGAATGGATCTCAGCCAGAATTCAGGGCTCTGGTGAGCGTATATTGGTCCGTAAGCCCAAAAGCAATATATCAATCTGTTAAAAGGATGCATTCATGACAAAAATGGGATCAAAGCTCGCGACGATGGTCGCGAGCGGGTTGCTGGTGTGCTTCTTGTTCACTCAGACTGCGCAAGCCGACGAGGGCATGTGGACGTTCAACAATTTTCCATCCAAGGCAATGGGGCAGAAGTACGGCTTCACGCCCACGCAGGCCTGGCTTGACCACGTACGCCTGGCATCGCTGCGCATCGCCGGGGGGTGCTCGGCATCGTTTATTTCTCCGCAGGGCCTGGTGATGACGAACCACCATTGTGTGGTCGATTGCGTGGAGCAGTTGTCCACGGCCCAGCAGAATTACGAGGAAAACGGTTACTTCGCAAGCACGCCGGCCGAGGAGAAAAAGTGCCCGGATTTCGAACTCGATCAGTTGATTGAGATTCGCGACGTTACCCAGGACGTGCAGCAGGCGCTGAGCGGCAAGACGGGCGACGCCGCGAACAAGGCGCTGAATGCGAAACGGGCCGAGCTGGAACAAAGCTGCGGCGCGGATGCCGGCATCCGCTGCGACCTGGTGTCGCTGTACCACGGTGGAGTCTACAATCTCTACCGCTACAAGCGCTACGATGACGTGCGCCTGGTGTTTGCGCCGGAATTTTCGGTGGCGCAATTCGGCGGCGATCCGGACAATTTCAATTTCCCGCGCTACGATTTCGATATCGGCCTGGTAAGGGCCTATGAGGGAGGCAAGCCGGCGGCCAGCAAGGATTACTTGCACTGGAGCGGCGCCGGAACCAAAGATGGCGACCTGGTTTTCGTCTCCGGGAACCCGGGCGGCACCTTCCGCGAACTGACCAACTCGCAAATGGCCTTTGAGCGCGACACCCTTTACCCCTTCCGGTTGCCGGAAGTCTCGGAGTGGCGCGGACAACTGGAGGTGTTCACGACGCACGGGCCGGAGCAGGCGCGCGAGGCCAAGGACGACTTGTTCTTCCTGGAGAACGGTTTCAAGGTCTATTTTGGACGACAACAGGCGCTGCTGGATTCGCAGTTCGTCGAGACCAAGCTGAAGGAAGAGCAGCGGCTGCGCGCCGCCACTGCCGCGGATCCCAAGCTGGCCGGGGATGTTTCTGCCTGGGATGACATCGCGAAGGTTCAACAATTGCGCGCGCAGCTCTATGTGCGCAATGCGACCATGGGCGGCCTTGCCGGCCGGTCGGCTTTGCTCGGAACTGCGATTACGCTGGTCCGCGCCGCGGCCGAGCGCACCAAACCCAACGGGGAACGCCTGCCGGAGTATACCGATAAGGCGCTGGTCAACGTACAGCAGCAGTTGACGGCGGTGGTTCCGGTTTACAAGGACCTGGACGAACTTCACCTCGCATTCTTGCTGACCGTGACCCGGCGCGACCTGGGGGCCGACGACGCCTTCGTGCGCAAGGTGCTGGGCAAGGAATCTCCCGAGCAACTGGCGCACCGTCTGGTAACCGGCACGCATCTGGACGATCCCAAGGTGAGGGAAGAGCTCTACAAGGGCGGCCAGAAAGCAGTGGACGCGTCAAACGATCCGATGATCCGCTTCGCGGCTTCGATCAATGACGATCTGCTCGCCGTTCGCAAGGACTACGAAACGCGCGTGGACGCTCCCACCCGGGCGGCTGCCGAGAAGATTGCGAAGGCGCGCTTTGCCGTTTATGGCACCAGCGTCGATCCCGACGCGACCTTTACCTTGCGCCTGACCTATGGAACGGTGAAGGGCTTCGAAAACGCCGAAGGCAAGTTTGTTCAGCCATACACAAACATCGGAGGCCTGTTCGAGCGGGCGACCGGGGCGCCGCCGTACGTGCTGCCGGAAAGCTGGCTCAAGGCCAAACCGTCGCTCAACCTGTCGACGCCTATGAATCTCTCGACCACCAACGACACCACCGGGGGCAATTCGGGAAGCCCCATGATCGACAAGGACGCGAACGTCGTCGGCCTGCTTTTTGATGGCAACATATTCTCCCTGGGTGGCGACTACGGCTACGACGCGGCCAAGAACCGTTCGGTTGCCGTGGATAGCCGCGGCCTGCTGGAGGGCATGCGGAAGGTCTACCATCTCGATCGCATCGTCGATGAGATTGAGGCGGCACGCAAGTAGAGCGCAACCGAAGGGCGAAAGCTGAACCACGGCCCGGCGCCGTGATGATGGCGCCGGGCCTGCTCTGATTTGAGGTACTGGTTGCCGAACCGGTTTTCCTCTGCGCCCTCTGCGGTGAAGGCCTTTTCTTCTGATCCGCAAGCATTTGCGTCAGTCCCCACGGCGCCCACGGCAAGCCGGGACAGGCGTCGGGGCGGGTGCAGCGAACGTGGGGAACCTGCGGCACCAGCAACGTACCTGTCGAACGTGGCCATCAGGGGTGAAGGTGGCCACTGAAGGCGGCCATTTTCCCTTGAAGGTGGCCACTGGGAAGCGCCCGCAAGTCCAATGGAATCTTGAAGGGGTCCAACATGTCCAAGGCGGCCATGCAAATTCGTTCTTTTTTCGAACGCAGAGAGCACCCGAGGCGATGCGCGGGCCCTGCCGCCACTTCAGTCTCTTGAGTTCTGCGAAGGGGCTCATAATTTCGAAGGGGCTCACCGAAGGGTCTCATATTTCCTCGAAGGGGCTCATCCGGTGGTCACGGTAAGTCCAATGGAATCCTGAAGAGTACCAAGGGGACCAAGGGGCTCATGCATTCAAAGAATCGATCAAGGCGCATTCACCGTACGGAGC
>JBEKOS010000157.1:0-8771 GCA_049521535.1 Terriglobales bacterium
CGCGCTGGTTGGCCGGACCACGGTGAGGCTTTGCGAACTATGGATGGGCGAGATTAGGGAAACTGAGAAATCAGTATCGAAATTGCCCCGCCGCAGCCGTAGCGACGGCTTCCTTGGATATGACGCCGGACATGCCGAGCGGCACATCGATCATGAAGCGATTCACCACTTCAAGAGATTTGCGGATCGGCTTCAGAGAAAACAGGAAAAGGAAGGGTTTGAACGGCTGATTGTTGGTTGCCGCGACGAAACCTGGCCGGAGATTGAGCCGCGTCTCCATCCCTCCGTCCGGCAGCGCCTCGTTGGCAGATTTTCATTCGATGCATCCACCGGAACGGTTGATCAGGTGCGAGAACAGGTGGAGCTGATCCTGAAAACTTATCGTCAAAAGCGATATCACGAACTTCTACAGCGGGTCATGGATGAGGCTAAAGGGAATGGTCTAGGTGCGCTTGGAATCAAGCGTGTGCTGCGTTCACTGGAGGCGGGAGAGGCTCAGACGCTCCTGCTGGGGGACAACTTTGCTGCCCCTGCTGCGGAATGCCAGAATTGCGGGCATGTGGAGCCCTTGAAGACCGGAATCCAGTGCCCCATCTGCGGCGCAAATACGCGAGTGATTGAGGATGTTTCCGACTTCCTGCTGGGCGCGGCGTTTCGCAAAGGGATAGAAGTCGTCCCTGTTCCGCCGGGGCCGGATTTTGAAAAGATAGGCAACATAGCGGCTCTTTTGAGATTTCGGGCCGATCACAATAGGAATGTTGCCCTAAAACAGCAGGCGGGATGAGCAGGCTTTATCGATCAGATAGGAAAAAGAGTGGTCGCCAAGTTGGCATAAATTAAAAAGCCGTCCCTCTGAGGGACGGCTTTTTAATTTAAATGGATTGACTTATTGGGGAGTGACTGGAGTTACCGTAGGTGCGCCGCTGCCCAGAAGCAGCGCGACGATTACCCCTGCGGTACCGGCAGCCAGCAGGATAAACGCCGCCTTCTTCTTGTCAAGCTTTGCTCCGCCAGTTGCGCCAGCGGGTGGAGGGCCTTCAACCGGAGCCTGACCCTGGGCTTGCAGGTCGATCATTTCAGTTCCACCCTCGGCGACATTGACCGTATTTCCACCGCCGGCAACAGTAACAGCTCCGCGCTCTGCGGTGACCATGATCGCATCACTCAGCCGTGCAACCTCGAACTTGGCGTTCCCGCTGTTTGCAGGGGCGACGGAGTATGAGTCCGCATGAGCGGCCAGGCCCTTCGTCGTATTTACCTCCACTACGCCCGAATTCAATTCCATGCCGTCGCCGCGAAATACCACGTTTGAGTTCGAGGGAACCAAAACCGTCGAACCGGGCAGCGAGATCGTTACTGCACCGCCGTCTTTAGTCTGGACCGCATCGCCGCGGAAAAGAGCTGCGGTCCGCGGTGCTCCCGAGCCATTCACCATTACTGCTCCGCTGGTGTACAGCATCGCGGCTGCACCGGTCTCAGCAAGCATTGAAGACGCGGGAAACAGAACGACCATAAGGATACTGACGATGCACTGTGCTGCGCGATTTGACATGACGCTCCCTCCAAGTGGGATTTTATCGGCTCAGTGAAAAAACCATTTTGACTTTAAGGCCGGCCAAATACACTTCCCAGGGCCACATCTTCTCCACTTGGGAATGCCAACCTACTCGCATGGGCATATTAACGCTAAACCCGCCCGCGCGTCCAGCGGCGAAACGTGAAAAATTGGTTAAAACCTCAATAAGTGGCGCCTAGCTGAATTGCGGGCGTCACCCGCCAAGAAACTCATCATACTCCCAAATCGATTCTGACGTCCAGAGGCGGGAGTCAATTCGTTTCCGGCGAATGCTGGATCTCCCGATCACCCTGGATTAGATGAAATTCTCTCCATACGGGTATGTCGTGACTATTGTAAACATTATTGTGGCTGTTGTTGAGTCATGCAATGGATGGCACCGAGGCCCCATATTAGATCCCCGCTGTGAATTCCTGTGACCGATCGATCTGGAAACAGATTGGCAAGAATCGCCAGTGCCTTGCAGTCGCTGGGGTCATTGAAGGTCGGTACGAGCACCGCGGAATTCGCAATATAAAAATTCGCATAGCTTGCGGGGAGTCGGCGGCCCCGAAAAAAAACCGGCGAGGGCATGGGCAGTTCGACAATGCGAAGCGAACGGCCGTCCTGGTCAGTGGCGGATTGGAGGCTCTCAAGATTTTGCCGCAGCAACTCGTAATTGGGGTCCTTTCTATCGGTTTCGACAGCCGCTACGACCGTATTGCTGCCCACGAAGCGGGCAACATCATCGACGTGGCCATGCGTGTCGTCGCCCACAATACCTCGCTTCAGCCAGATCGTTTTTTGGATTCCCAAGTACCGGCGAAACGCCGCTTCAATCCCTTCCCGAGTCATACCTGGATTGCGCACTTGAACGTCCGATGAAAGCAAGCACTCCTCGGTTGTAAGCAGCGAACCGCAACCGTTCACATCGATAGCGCCGCCTTCCAAAATCAACCGACGGGAGGCTGTTGGCCGTTGGCCATTGGCAGCCGGCAACAGCGTATGCATCCGCAGGTAGCCGCCCATTCGCTTTGCAATCTTACAATCGTAGGTCCAGTCGGCGTACTTTGCCCAAGCCGTGAACCGCCAGCTTAGCGCTACCTGTGCGGCCTTGCGATGCTCTTGGTCCCCCACATCCAGCGTGCCTGCGCGACTCGCATGAGGTCTTACGAAGATAGCTCCGGAATCACGGAGCCAACCCCGATCGGTCCGCCAGTGATGGAAAGTTAAATTGTCGAGAGGCACATGCGCACTCAGGAGAACTGAGCGCGCCCTGGCCTCCCACTTGCGGTCGTTGACGATGAGATGCACGTGTTCGCCAGGTACGAGGTGGCGAATAATTTCGGCGTAAACCCAGGGGATAGGAGCGTATTTTCCCGGCCAATCGCTGCTATTGTGCGGCCAGGCCAGCCAGGTTGCAGCGTGCGGTTCCCATTCGGCCGGCATCAAAAACTGGCGATCGGCAGAGCCAGAAAGGTCCAGCTCTCTCTCCTTTCTGCCGGCGACTCTGAACCGAGAGCCCACTGCCCTTTTCACGATGGCCTGCCGTCCAGGAACCGGCGACAGATCTCGCCGTAGCTGTCGATGCGGCGGTCTCGCAGAAACGGCCAGTTCCGTCGCACCTCGTCGATCCTTTTCAGGTCGATCTCACCAATCAGGATCTGCTCGCAGCCATCCGCAGCTTCTGCAACGACCTGCCCAAAGGGATCGCACAGGAAGGAATTGCCCCAAAACTCCAGGCCGGCGCCCGCGGCCGGGCTGCCTAGGACGTTGCCGTGTTCGTGGCCCACGCGATTCACCGCGGCCACATAAACTCCGTTGGCAATGGCATGGGCACGCTGAATCGTCCGCCACGCCTCTAATTGGGTTGCGCCGAACTCGTCCTTTTCGGCGGGGTGCCATCCGATGGAGGTGGGATAAAACACGACCTGTGCTCCCTGCATGGCGGTTAGGCGGGCCGCCTCCGGATACCATTGGTCCCAGCAAATTAAGGTTCCAATGCGACAAAGGCTGCTGGTTGTCGGCTGTTGACCATCAGCAATGGCAGGGCCACCAGACGCCTCGGCAGGCGCGGCAAGATTCGGGTGCTGAGAGCCGGGAACGTCGAAATCAAACACCTTGTATCCCAAATCTCCCGGCGTGAAGTAATACTTTTCGTAATAAAGCGGATCGTCGGGGATATGCATTTTCCGATAGATACCGCCCAGTGATCCATCCGGTTCAATCATGACGACGCTGTTATGGCAAAGGCCCGGTGCACGCCTTTCAAACACCGACAAAACTATGGCTACGTGCTTCTTACGGGCGACGACTGCCATGCGTTCGGTGGTGGGTCCGGGCACGGGCTCCGCCAGGTCAAACAATTTCGCGTCCTCGCGCTGACAAAAGTATTGCGTGCGAAACAGCTCGGGGAGACACACTACTTGCGCACCTTGTTCGGAAGCCCGGCAAACAAAGTCCAGCGCGCGCCTGAGGTTGTCCTCTGCATCTGGCGAACTGGCCATCTGAATGAGTCCGACGGTGTAATGCTCAATTGGCAAATCTGCGACCTGGCCTAGAAAGGTAAAGAATACCAAAAGGCGCATCCTTCTTGACGCCGCCCGGTGCACCCTGTAAGTTGAGAAATTCCAAGGCTCTTTTGCTATTGAGGTGACAGTTTGAAACAAAAACACGAAGGCGCTGGCATCGACCGCAAATTGCACGACCCCATCGAAGACAAGTTAATTCCCGTGGAACCTTTGGATTTGTCCCAGGTTCACACCGTCGATGACCTAGTGCGCGCCATGGGAAAAACCGCGTTCACAGGCCGACAGGTGGGAGAAGCAGCCGACGTTCTGGAGGCCATGGCGCGCGATCGCGAGTGTTTTCGCGTCATGACCCTTGCAGGAGCAATGACCGTTGCCAAGCAGGGACTGGTCATCGCCGACCTGATCGACCATGGTGTTGTCAATGCAATCGTCTCTACGGGCGCTCTCATGGCCCACGGCCTGGTGGAAGCGACCGGCCACTCTCACTTTCGTCATGATCCGAAGATGAACGATGTTGAGCTTTATGAAGCTGGCTACAACCGGGTTTATGACACGCTCGAACCCGAACGCAATCTCGACGCAGTTGAACGCGTAATGGCGAAAATCCTTGATGCGTGGGATCCCGGAGAAACGCTTTGCTCGTGGAAGCTGAACCGGGCGATTGGCGAGCATTTGCATGCGCAAGCCGAGGGCCGGGGAATCCTTCGGTCAGCGTATGAGAAAAATGTTCCGGTATTTGTGCCCGCCTTTACTGATTCCGAGCTGGGGCTGGATTTCGCCGTGACCAACCGTATCCGCCTCCGCGAAGGCAAGGTCAAACTGCGCTGGGACGCATTTGAGGATGTGGAGTACTTCGCGGAAACTCTGCTCCGCCAAACGCGTCTGGGTATTTTTACCATCGGAGGAGGTGTGCCGCGAAACTGGTCCCAGCAGTTCGGACCGTTTATCGAATTGCGACACCGCCGCGGAGGGGAAGATCTGCCTCTGAAGCGTTATCACTACGGCGTGCGTATCTGCCCCGAACCGGTGTACTGGGGAGGCCTGTCAGGATCACCTTATTCGGAGGCAATTTCGTGGGGCAAGTTTGTGCCGCCGGAAGAAGGCGGCCGGTTTGGCGAGCTATTCCTGGATGCTACGGTTGGTCTGCCGTTGATTGTTGCCGCCGTTCTTGAGCGACTGGGGAAGAGTTAGCCACGAATTTTAAGGATCGGCTGCAAGAGTTCCCCCGCTGCCCGGTGAAGGTCAATTTCAAGTCGTGGCGAGGTCCCTCAGTCGAACAACAGAATTGCTGCCGCAATCACGGTAGTCCACTTGCCACGCTTGTCACCCACGGCTGACTGCGTGATATTCATAGTGCGAACAATCTTGTTCGACAATCGATAGACCTCTTTCTTTTCGTCCCACGATTTGTCCGAATCGAATTCCACATTCAGCGTAGTGGCAAGCATCTCTGCTGCCAGTTCCTCGGCGTAATCACCCGCAGTGCGGTCATCTTCGCCAAAGGAATGGTGCTCACTCAGATATCCGAAAGTATTCCGGTCCGCCGGGATGGCCAATCCGATGCTGGAAGCCAGCAATCGATGAGGCTCGCGGGTGGAGTTTTCCGCCACCACCGCGAAGACGACCTCGCCGGGATAAAGACGCTTCAATCCAAGCGCTCGTGGAATCACTCTGCAATTCGGCGGAAAGATGGAGGATACCCGAACCAGGTTTTGTGCGGCGATACCGGCATCGCGTAACGCCAGCTCAAACGACGTCAGGCGTTCCTTGTGTTTTCCCACACCCTTGGTCAGGAACAGACGCTTGGGCACCATGTCTTTGGACAATTCTTATGAACCTCCGGATAAAAATGAGAGCACCTTTCGCAACTTATAACACAGCGGATTGCCAGTAGCCAGCGACAAGTCGCAGAGCGTATTTCATTTGCCACGTGCTGCCGCTGTCTGGCCGTGCTCTGATGCCATGGATTTCGCAGCGGGTGCCTGCCCTTTGACCGCAATGTCAATGAAGGCGAGCGCCCCCCGGCTTAGCGCTTTGTCCTTGCGAAAGATAAGGGCCAGGTCGCGCCGGATGATGGCGTCGCCGATGGAAATCGCCGCCAGCACGCCGGCCTTGGTGTCCTCGGCTACGTTGGAGCGGGCGATGAACCCCACGCCGACGCCGGCGGCCGCAAATCGCTTGAGCAGTTCGCTCGAGTCCAATTCCATCGCCACCAGCGGCTTAAGGCGGTGCTGCGCAAACGCATTTTCGATGGCATCGCGCGTCCGCCCGATCTTGGGCAGCACGAGGGGATACTCCGCCACCTGGGCGAAGGTTGCGGACTTCAGTTTTCCCAGCGGGTGGTCCGGTTCAGTGATAATCACCAATTCATCGCGATGGATAGGCACCACGGTGAGGCGGTTGTCCTCAATCGGCAGCGACACGATTCCGAAGTCTACCGAATTGTCGATTACGTGTTCGAGTATGCGTCCCCGCTCATTGCGGTTGATGCTGACGTTTACGCTGGGGTACTGCTGCTTGAAGTGGGCGAAGACTTCCGGAAGGATGTGCAGGCAGGTGCCCTCATTCGCGCCGATTACGATTTCGCCACGCGGGATGCGTTCCATTTCCGACAGATGGACAATGATGGCGCGTCGTGCCTGTAGCGCTTCCTCGACGAATTTCTGGAATTCCTTTCCGGGCGCGGTCAGTGAGACTCTGCCGCCACTGCGGTCCAGCAACCGCGCGCCGACTTCTTCCTCCAGTCCGCGAATTTGGGCGGAAATGGCCGGTTGGGTGCGAAATCGTTTCTCCGCAGCCCGCGAGAAACTGCTCAAGCGCGCCACTGCAAGAAATGTCTCGAGCTGGTCAAAGTCCATAGGTCCTATCCGGTACCCGGTTGTGAATACTCAGTTTCGACGCGCTGCTTAAGTCTACGGTACCGCCGGCAATTGCAAAATAAGCAAGCTCAAGGTTCATCAATTCTTTTTATCCATCCCATAGAAACAATCGATTTCCTATTGGGATCGGTAATTGGTAGTTTGGAGTTGGTAATTCAAAAAAGCAAGGGTCGATTTCCTGGTCTTCAACTTCAAATCACAAATTTCAAATTATCAATCAAGAGGGGGATTCATGGCTGATCCAAAGACAGTGCTGGATTTTATCAAGAAAAACGGGGTCAAGATGCTTGACCTGCGCTTCACCGACCTGCCCGGGTTGTGGCATCACGTGTCCTACCCGATCAATCAATTGAGCGAGGATTCTTTCGAGGACGGGTTTGGCATGGATGGATCCTCTATCCGTGGCTGGTCCGCCATCCACGAAAGTGACATGCTCCTTATTCCCGATCCCTCCACGTTCATGCTCGATCCGTTCACCGAGGTTCCCACTCTGGTGATGGTGTGCGACGTGATCGATCCGGTCACCAAGCAGCGCTATGACAAGGACCCGCGCCACATTGCGCGCAAAGCCGAGCTCTACCTGAACTCGACCGGCCTTGCCGATACCGCCTATATGGGCGCGGAAGCGGAATTCTTCATCTTCGACAACATTCGTTTTGACCAAAAGGAAAACCTGGGCTTCTATTTCATCGACGCCGAGGAAGGCCGCTGGAATTCCGGGCGTGAGGAAAATAATCTGGGCTACCGTCCCCGCTACAAAGAAGGCTATTTCCCGGTTCCACCCACGGATCACTATCAGGACCTGCGCACAGAGATGGTCCTCACCATGCAAAATTGCGGCCTCGATGTCGAATGCCATCACCATGAAGTCGCGACCGGCGGGCAGACCGAGATTGACCTGAAATTCGATGCCCTTCTAAAGTCGGCCGACCATATGATGCTCTACAAGTACGTGGTCCGCAACGTGGCCAACCAGTATGGCAAGACAGTCACGTTTATGCCCAAGCCGCTGTTCGGGGACAATGGGAGCGGCATGCATACGCACCAGTCGTTATGGAAGGGCGGCAAACCGCTTTTTGCCGGTGATGGCTATGCCGGACTTTCGCAAATGGCGCTCTGGTACATCGGCGGGTTGATTGCTCACGGCCCGGCGCTTTCGGCGTTGATTGCACCCACCACCAACAGCTATAAACGCCTGGTCCCTGGTTTTGAGGCTCCGGTTAATCTCGCCTACTCGCGGCGCAATCGCTCTGCCGCCTGCCGCATCCCCATGTATTCGGCGTCGCCCAAGGCTAAGCGGGTGGAGTTCCGGCCGCCCGACCCGGCCTGCAATCCGTATCTGGCGTTCTCCGCCATGCTGATGGCCGGCTTGGACGGCGTGGAAAACAAGATCGATCCCGGACAGCCGCTCGACAAGGACATTTACGATTTGGGTCCGGAGGAGATGGCCAAGGTACCGTCAATGCCGGGTTCACTCGAAGACGCCCTGGACGCCCTGGAAGCCGACCACCAGTTCATGCTCAAGGGCGACGTTTTCACCGAGCACCTTTTGGATACTTACATCGACTACAAGCGCAACAAGGAAGTGCAGGCCGTCAAGCTGCGCCCGCACCCGTACGAGTTTGCGCTGTACTACGACATCTAAGTTCGTTCCAGGGTGATTTGACCGCGAACTAGGACGGGTTCCAAACAGAACAGCGAGGTTTACAAGACCTGCGTTACAACCCGTTTGGAATCCGTCCACGTTCGCGGTTTATTCTTTTCAGACGTCTCAGTACTGAAAATCTGGTGCTTCTCGTAAGTTGA